>CAZSKV010000633.1:0-2681 GCA_964607495.1 uncultured candidatus Brocadiaceae bacterium | reverse complement strand
GGGCGTCGGTGCCGTAGTGGATCAGCAGCTCGGCCGGGCCGAGCGAGTTCGGCACCATGACCGTGATGCCGAGCGTGAGCGAGCGCGAGGCGAGCTTCATGACGACCGCGCTGTTCATCGAGGCCGAGAAGCCGAGGCCGCCGTACTCGCGCGGGATGATCATGCCGAAGAACTTCTCGCGCTTCACGAAGTCCCAGACCTCCTGCGGCAGGTCCTTCTGCTGCCAGACCTGCCAGTCGTCGACCATCCTGCAGACCTGTTCGACCGGCCCGTCGAGGAACACGCGCTCGTCGACCGTGATGTCGGCATAGCGTTCGCGCAGCAGGGTCTTCCAGCGCGGCGCGCCGGAGAAGAGTTCGCCGTCGACCCACACCGTGCCGGCCTCGATCGCGACCTTCTCGGTGTCGGAGATCACGGGCAGCAGGCCGAGCTGCTTCACGAGCCGGAACAGGTGCCGCGTCAGGTACTGCCGGCGCAGCGCGCGCAGGTTCAGCAGCAACGCGGCCGGCACGAAGAGCAGCATGGCCCACGGACAGAGCCCGGCGAGCAGCCAGAAGCCGAGGAACGCCGCCGTCCACAGGATCAGGGGGGCGCCGCAGTAACCGAGCGCGAGCACGGTCGCCACCCCACCGCAGTACAGGAGCCAGCTCATGGGTCTTGGATCGGCATTTCGCCGCTTGCAGATGCAGGCTCCTAGTCGTCCCGGCGCGCGCGGCTACGTGCCGCGCCTGCCCTTTGCGGGAGGGTTGGGACCGACCGTGAACACGACCCGGCGTGGCATCGGCGTCTGCGCGCCGACGACCGTCAGCAGCACCTCGGAACCGGGCGCGTAGGCGCCGATCCAGAAGATCGCATCGCTCCACTCCTTGACCTGATCCTGCTCGATCCGGGTGATCCTGTCGCCCGGAGCGAGGCCGGCCACCGCGGCCGGGCTCGGCGTGCGGACCGCGCGGACCACGGCAGCGGTCTTCCCGGCCGCGAAGAGCGGCGGTTCCCATTCGATCCCGGTCCGCTCCGCAGCGCGCGCGAACGCGCGGGCGATGTCGTGAGAGCCGTGGCGGTCCCGGGCCTCGGTCAGCAGCTGTGCGAACTCCTCGTCGCTGGCGTGCGCGAACCGCCTGACCTGTGACTGCCCCGGCATGTGCACTTCGACCCAGGAGAGGAACCGGCTACGCCAGCGCACGAAGTGCATGGCATCGAGCTCGAGGATCTCCTGCATCGGCAGGCCGTACATCGTCGCGCCCTGGCCGGCCCGAGGCACATGGAGCAGGCTCAGATAGCCGTCCACGACCCGCGCGCCGACGCGGCGTTGCAGATCCTGCGCATCGGTCGCGGCGACCAGCTCGCGCGTGACCAAGAGGAACGGCTCCCGTGCCGCGGCGCCCCCGTAGCCACTGAGGTCGTCGGGCCCGGGCGCGAGCCGCCGCCGTTCGAACTCGGCGGTCGCGCTCCATCCCTGCTGCCAGGCCATGAATCCTGCTTCGGGCAGGCTGCGGATCTGCGCGGCGGTCGGCGCGAGCTCGACGCCGAGATAACGCCGCTCCGCAGCTGCGAACCAGCCGATCTCGACGCGCGCCTCGGCCCGGGTGCCGAAGCGCTCGAGCGAGGTCACGAACTCGCGCTGCGTGCCGGCGCCGCGGAAGATCCTGCCGAGCTGGATCGACTGCTCACGGGTGGCCGGCTGGGAGGGCAGCGCCGCGGCGAGGCAGAGGAGCGTGCCCGTGCGGACCGCGCGGCGGCAGCGATTGCGCGTAGTCGCCATGGCGGCTGGCCAGCATAGGCCTCCGGTGCCGCGGCCGCAGCCCCGGCACCGCGCGACTCGCGGCACGGGAGTCCGTAGAGTCTGCCCGCCCATGACGGAGCACCCGGCCGACCCGCCCGCCAAGGACCCGCTGCAGCGGCTCAGTGCCGCGCTCGAGGCATTCCTCGAGGTTGCGAGCACCCATTCGGCGCAGGACCGCGAGCACGCGCTCGCGCGGCATGCCGACGTGCGCGACCTGCTCGAGCCGATGCTGCGCGACGACGCCGCCGACGAACCGGGCCCGGGCCTCTCGGACTTCCGGGTCGAAGCCGAGCTCGGCCGTGGCGGCATGGGCATCGTGTATCGCGCGCAGCAGGTCTCGCTGCACCGCACGGTGGCGCTCAAGGTGCTGCTCGAGGCGCGTTCCTGGCAGCCGGAGGCGATCATGCGCGTCCGGCGCGAGGCCGAGACGATGGCGCGGCTCGACCATCCGGGGATCGCCAAGGTGCATGCGGTCGGGGCCGACGGCTCGCAGCACTGGCTCGCGATGGAACTCGTCGTCGGCGCCTCGCTCAAGGCCGTGCTCGGGCGCCTGAAGGCGCTCGGCCACGCGGGGCTCGAGGCCGATTCGCTGCGGCGCGCGGTGCGCGAGGAGCTCGGTGTCTCGGCCTCGCCGGCGCAGACCTCGGCGAGTGCGGCGACGCGCGTGCGCGGCTACTTCACGGCCGTGGCCGAGCTCGGCGAGCAGCTCGCGGAAGCGCTCGCGCACGCGCACGCGCAAGGTGTCGTGCACCGTGACGTCAAGCCGGCCAACGTGCTCGTGCGCGAGGACGGACGTGCGGTGCTGACCGACTTCGGGCTCGCGCGGCAGGCCGACCGGCCCGGCATCACGATGACCGGGGACGTCGCCGGCACGCCCTACTACATGTCGCCGGAACAG
>CAZSKV010000632.1:0-3107 GCA_964607495.1 uncultured candidatus Brocadiaceae bacterium | reverse complement strand
GTCGACGTTGTTGTCCGCGTGCGCGCCGCCGTTCAGGATGTTCATCATCGGCACCGGGAGGCGGCGCGCGGCGACGCCGCCGACGTAGCGCCAGAGCGGCAGGCCTTTCTCGTGCGCGGCCGCGCGTGCGACCGCGAGGCTCGCGCCGAGGATCGCGTTGGCGCCGAGCCTGCCCTTGTTCGGCGTGCCGTCGAGTGAAACCAGCATCGAGTCGATCCGAGCCTGGTCCTCGGCCGAATGGCCGAGCAGGCACTCGAGGATCTCCTCGTTCACGTTCTGCACCGCGCGTTGCACACCCTTGCCGAGGTAGCGCGGTTCGCCGTCCCGCAGCTCGACGGCCTCGTGGGCGCCGGTCGAGGCGCCCGAAGGCACGATCACGCGGCCCTTGGCGCCGGACTCGAGCTCGACTTCGACTTCGACCGTGGGATTGCCGCGCGAATCGAGGACTTCGCGGCCATGGACGCTGACGATGTTGGACATGGGAGGGGGAGAGTGTGGCAGCGGGCGAAGGGCGGCGCCACCGCTTCCCTGGCGGCGGGTACGCCCTATCCTCTCTGCGCCCATGCTCTCCCGCGTCCTGCTGCTAGTCCTCGCCGCTGCCGCTGCCGCACAGGAGCCGATCCGCTACGACCGCGACATCCGGCCGATCCTCGCCGACCGCTGCTTCGTCTGCCACGGCCCGGACGCGAACAAGCGCGAAGCCGAGCTGCGCCTCGACCGGCGCGAGGACGCGATCCTGGACCGCGGCGGCTACGCCGCGATCGTGCCCGGCAACGCCAAGGCCAGCGAGGTCTGGGCCCGGATCCACCAGACCGATCCGGAAGAGGTCATGCCGCCGAAGAAGGCGAACAAGCGCCCGCTCACGCCGGACGAACGCTCGCTGCTCGGGCGCTGGATCGACGCCGGCGCCGTGTACGAGCCGCACTGGTCGTTCGTGCCGCCGCGGCGGCCGGAAGTCCCGGCGGTCGCATCCGCCTGGGTCAGGAATCCGATCGACGCGTTCGTCGCCGCCGGACTCGCCGGCCGGCGGCTCAGCCCGGCCGAGCCCGCGCCGCGCGAGACCCTCGCCCGGCGCGTGTTCCTCGACCTGACCGGACTGCCGCCGACCCCCGAGGAACTCGATGCCTTCCTCGCCGATGCCCGGCCCGATGCCTACGAGCACCTCGTGCGGCGGCTGTTGCACGCGGAGCCCTACGTGTCGCGCTACGCGGAACGCATGACGACGCCCTGGCTCGATGCCGCGCGCTATGCGGACACGATCGGCATCCACACCGACGCCGGGCGCACGCTCTGGCCGTACCGCGACTGGGTGCTCGAAGCGTTCCGCAGCGGGATGCCGTACGACCGCTTCGTGACCGAGCAGCTCGCCGGCGATCTGCTGCCCGATGCCACGCAGGCCAGCAAGGTCGCGAGCGGATTCCAGCGTTGCCAGGTGCAGACCGACGAGGGCGGCGCGATCCCGGCCGAGTACCTGGTCGAGTACGCGGTCGAACGCGTGGCGACGACCGGCGCGGTGTTCCTCGGCCTGACCCTCGGCTGTGCGCGCTGCCACGACCACAAGTTCGAGCCGATCACGCAGCGCGACTTCTACTCGCTTTACGCGTTCTTCAACTCGATCGAGGAGCCAGGGCTCTTCTCGCAGCTGCCCGATCCCAAGCGCGCCTTCGAGCCCTTCCTCGCGGTGCCGGATGCGGCACAGCAGCGTCGGCAGCAGGAACTCGAGGCGCGGCTCGGCCGCCTGCGGCAGGAGCTCGAGCAGCCCGACCCGCAGGAGGATGCGCAGCGCACGCAGTTCCAGCGCGATCTCGAACACCGCCTCGGGCTGCGTTGGGCCGAGGCCGCACCGACCGCGGCGAAGGCCGAGGGCGCAGTGCTGACGCTCGAGGCAGATCAGGCCATCCTGCCCTCGGGGCCGAACCCGAACCAGGACGGCTACGAGGTGCGGCTCGCGACCAAGGCCGCGGGACTGCGCCTGCTCGCCGTGCACGTGCTCGCCGACGAACGGCTGCCGCACGGCCGGATCGGCCGCGCGCCGAACGGCAACGCCGTGCTGACCGAGGTCACGGCGCGCGCGATCTCGGTCGCGGATCCGACGCGCACGCAACCGGTCCGCTTCGTCGCGGCCTGGGCCGATCACGAGCAGCCGAACCAGGACTACGCCGCCACCAACGTGATCGACGGCGTCGCGAGGACCGGCTGGGCGCTCGAGGGTCACCAGCGGCGCGGCGACCGCCTGCTGCTGCTGCTCGCCGCCGAGCCCTTCGGCTTCGACGGCGGCACCGAGCTGGTCGTCCAGCTCGAGCAGCGCTCGGTGCACGCGCAGCACAACCTCGGCCGCTTCCGGCTCGCGGTCGCGCAGCTCGGGGACGACGGCCTCGCCGCGTTGCCGCTCGCGCGCGGCGCCTGGCAGATCGTCGGGCCCTTCCCGCCACCGGGCGGGGCGAGCGCCTACGACACCGTGTTCGGTCCGGAGTCCGATCGGGTCCTGGACCCGGCGAAGAACTTCGGGGCCGGCAACCAGTACTGGCGCTGGGCCGAAGGCGTGCGCGACGGCGTCGTCGCCCGCCTGCCCGACGGCCAACACGCGACCTACGTCGGCCGCAGGATCTTCGCGCCGACGGCGCGCACGGAGACGCTCTCGCTCGGCAGCGACGACGCGCTCCGGCTCTTCGTCGACGGCACGGAAGTGTTCGCCAAGAACGTCGAACGCGGCGCGGCCCCGGATCAGGAACGCGTCGCGGTCGAGCTCACGGCCGGCCCGCACGTCCTGGTCGCGAAGATCGTCAACACCGGCGGACCAGGCGGCTTCTACCACCGGCGGCTGCCGCGCGCGGGCGAGCTCGCCGACGACCTGCTGCTCGCGCTGGCGCCGCCGGGGGCCACGGCGGCGTTCGCGAAGCGCGCGCGGCACGCGTGGCGCACGGCCCACTCCCCGGGCTACCGCGAGAAGAGCGCGCAGATCGCCACGGCCGAGCAGGAGTTGCGCGAGCTGGAGGCCGCAATCCCGCGCACGATGGTCATGAAGGAGCTCGACAAGCCGCGCGAGGCCTTCGTGCTGACCCGCGGCATGTACGACAAGCCGGACCAGGCCCGGCCGGCGCCGCGGG
>CAZSKV010000631.1:0-8179 GCA_964607495.1 uncultured candidatus Brocadiaceae bacterium | reverse complement strand
CGACTGGACGCGGCCGGCGGAAGTGCCCAACACCCGCAGCGACGCGCGCGGGGAGTTCGCGCTGACTGGTCTGCCGGCAGGCTTCGGTGTGCTCTGCTTCGACAAGACCGGCTTCATGCCGGGCATCGAGCCGATGCCGGCCATCGACCGCGACGATCTCGTGATCACGCACTCGCGCAAGGGCGCACGCACGCTGCGCCTGCACGGTCTCGTGCTCGACGCCCAGGGCCGCCCCGTGCCCGCGGCGCGCGTCGGGCTCGGCAGCCGCGACACCCAGAGCGATGCGCAGGGGCGCTACGAGCTCGTGCTCGCACCCGAGGATGCGAGCTCGCCGACCCCGACGCTCTTCGCCTGCAAGCCCGGCTTGCAGACCGGGACCTGGCCGGCGGTCTTCGACCGGTTGATGGCCGAGGCCGACGGGGAGCTCGCGCTCGACCTGCATCTGCCCGGTCCCACTCTGACGATCCGGGGCCGGGTCACGCACGAGGACGGTCGGCCTTGGCCCGGACTGCATGTCGTGCCGTGGACCGGCGAGGGACTCACGACCGGCTTGCAATCGCCCGAGAGCCTCGCATGCTCGCCGGAAGCGCCGTCGGCGCCGGCGCTCCTCGGTGCGGCCGGACGCGCATTCGGCAAGACCGACGCCGCGGGCCGCTTCACCTTGCCCGGGCTGCGCACGCGCGCGTATCGGCTGCGCCTGCTGCAGCTCGAGCAGTTCTTCGCCTACACGACGAGCCCGATCGACGCCGGCTCCGCCGACGTGGAGATCGTGGTGCCCGACAGCGCGCTCCTCGCCGGGTTGCGTGCCCGCGCCGTGACGCGCGACGGCAAGCCGGTTGCCGGCGCAAAGGTGCACGTGAGCGTGCTCACCCAGTGGACCGAGCGTGAGATCACTTCGCTGCCGCGCGAGCTCGCGCCAACCGATGCCGCGGGTCGCTTCGTCGTCAAGGACATGCCGCGCGCGGCCGACCCCACGGTCAGTGCCGATGAGTACGAACCGGTCCACGTCGACCTCGAGAAGGTCAGCGGTCCCGAGCTCGAAGTCGTGCTCGCGCGGCTCTGCCACTTCCGGATCGAGCGGAGTCTCCGCCTGCCCGCGGCGCGCTACTTCGCGCTCCTGGACGCGCGAGGTCAGCGCCTGATGCTGACCGAGCGCAGCGCCAGCTCCAGCCGCCAGGGCGAGCAGTGGGAGCTCGGTGTGGACGGCACGGTCGTGCTGACCGCGAGCGAGTCCGCGGCGACTCTGGTCGTGTCCGACGAGCAGTTCCACGAGCTCACGCGCACTGCCGTGCGGCTGCTGCCCGGCGCGGTCAACGTGCTGCGCTACTGAGTCAGTGGATCAGGATCTTGCCGCCAGCCGACGTGACGATCGGGATGATCGCGCCCCCCTCGGGTCGACGACAGGTGGGGAGAGCGAACGGGCTGTGCATGGTGTCGGGGCCGGGGATGCAGGGCGCACGCAAGTCCAGCGAGTGCCGCCCAGCTGCGCCGGCGGCTATCCTGCGCCATCCAGAGGTCCCCACCCGATGCCCATGGCGCCGCTCATCTCCGCGATCCCAGCTGCCTTGCTGCTGCTGCCGCTCCCTTGCTCCCGCGGCGACGACCCGCCTCCCGGTCTGGCGTGGATCCGCACCTACGCCGAGGCGAAGCGCGACGCGCTCCAGCACGCGCGGCCGGTGTTCGTCTACTTCACGAAGACCTATTGACCGCACTGCATCCCCCTCGAACAGCAGTTGCTGTCGAACCCGGACCTGAAGCGGGAGTACGAGGCGAAGCTGACCTGGCTCTTCGTCTCGCGCAATTTCAAGGGTGATGCGACCGACCGCGAGGCCGAACGCACGCACGATCGCTTCGGCGTGACCTGCTGGCCGATCCTGGTCGTGTTCGATCCACGCACCGACGAAGTGCTCGCCGAGCTGCCGCGGACGCTCGCCCAGTGCCGGCTGATCCTCGACCGCATCCTGGCGCGCAAGTTCGTGCCGCCCGAGGTTCCGGCGTCGCAGCCGAGCCACGACGCACGCGTGCTCGAGCTCGAGGAGATCGCGTTGCGCAAGCAGGTGCCCGGTCCAACGGCGAGAAAGGAACTCGCGGCGCTGCTCGCCGATCCGCAGGCCGACATCGTGCTGCGCATCCGCGCGATCCGCGCGCTGCAGGACTCCGCGCCGCAGCTGGTCGTCGCGCATGCCCAGGAACTGCTGCAGATCCCGAACGATCCGCTGCGCTACGCCGTGCTGGACCTCGTCGCCGCGCACCCCGACCCGGCCCTCGCGCCCGTGCTCGGCCGCATCTTCGCGGACGCGGGAGGCAAGGTGCCGAGCATCAACCCGAACGTGCTGCGCATCCACGCTGCGAAGTGCCTGGGCACCTCCGGGGATGCTGCGACGATCGAGATCCTGGCGCCGCTCGCGCGCACGGCGAACCCGCGCAACGGGCTCTCGCCAGTGCTGCTGAAGGCGCTCGCGACGCTCGCGACCAGGCTGCCCGAAGCGCGCGCGCGGGTGGTCGAGGTGCTGCTCGGGAGTTTCCCGGCGGCGTTGCCGCACGGTGCGGACATCGCGCAGAGCCGGCCTGCCATGGCCCTCGCGAAGGCTGCGCGCGAAGCGCTCGAGACCGCGTCCGGCCGGAAGGATCTTCCGCCGCTGCCCGCGCAGTGGCAGGAGCAGGCGCGGGACGCGTTCCTCGTGGACTTGCGCACGGCCGTTCTGCCCCGCTGACGCAATCCGCAGAATCCCCGGACAGATCACGGGCGCGGATTGCCTTCTGGACGCATGACCAGAATCGCAATCACGGCTGCCCTGCTGGCCGGCGCCCTCACGGGCCAGGCCCACACCGGCCAGGAACCTGCCGACCTGGAGTCGCTGCGCGCGCAAGGCGACCAGCCGGCGATGCTCGCGTTGGCCGAGCGTTGGCGGAAGAGCGCATCCGGCGATCCGGTCGCGGAGCTCGTGCTCGCCCAGATCCAGGGCTCGTACGGACCGGCCTTCGATCGCGAGGCTGCCCTGCGCGGCTTCACGAACTTCCTCGCCGCCAGCAGCCAGGACCCGGCGCTGGCGAAGCAGCGGCACGTGGCCGTGCAGCAACTCGCCGAGCTCCGGGCCGGCCGGCCGCTGCTCGCCTACGCCGACCGGACCAAGGTCGAGCGCGAGCTCCGGGTGACGGTCGAGCGGCTCGAGCGACTCGCGCTCCGGCAGCAGGATCTCGCGAGAGAGATCCCCAAGTGGCGCCAGGAGGTCACCGAACTCCGACGCCTGCTGCAAGGAGAAGGCCGCCGTGGCAAGCGCGCGGTCGCGGTCGACGCGGACGGCGTGCGCGACCGGATCGCCCAGCGCGAGCGCTGGCTGCGCGACGCCAAGAAGGAGCAAACGACGCTCGAACGTGAGCAGCGCGAGCTGTCAACCCGCCGGGATCGCTTCGCTGCCCATCTACGGGCGTGTGGATCCGCGCAGTTCCCCCCAGCCAGTCGGACGTCGCCCGTGCGGGGATCGTGACGTCATGGCCGGGCATGCACCACGGTGTGAGGCACGACCAGTCCCTTCTCGCGGCGGTTGACCAGGTCGAAGTGCGAGACGATCTCGACGCTCGCGAAGTTCGCGGCCCGCAGCATCGCGACCAGGCAGGAATCGGTCAGCACCCACCAGGAGCGCCGGTCCGGGTCCGCCATGCCGACGAAGTGCATCACAGGTGCTTCGGTCGCGTTGCGCTTGCCCGTTGTCGGCACCGCGAGGATGCAGGTCTGCCTGGTCACCGCACGCAGGCGTTCCAAGGCGAGAACAGGGTCGCGCACATGGGACATGATCGACCCGCCGAGCACGAAGTCGAAGGTCTCGCCCGCGAAGAGCGCGGGGTCCAGGTCGTAGACCCTGCAGGACTTCGTGCGCACCTTGGAGTGCAGCGCCTGGTGTGCGAAGCGGAACGCACCCGTGATGTGCGTCCTGGTGAATGCCTCCGGGTCGCCGATGCGCTGCTGCATTTCCTCCCGCCGCACCGACCCACCGACGAAGTCCCAGTCCAGGAACGACGCCAGCTCCGTGGCGGTCACTGCGGCGCCGCGCCGCTCACACTCGAAGCTGAAGTAGCCGCTCGCGCATCCGACATCGAGGACCGATTCCGGCCCCCCCCCTGAGAACCGCAAGGGCAGGCCGTAGTTCGCGATCACCGAGCTCATGTCGTAGTCGCCGTCCGTCACGATTCCGGGCGCCAGCTCGATCGCGTGGTACCAGTAGTAGGCGCGGCTCTGCTCGAGCAGAGTGTGGTCGTGCGGCGTTGGACTCATGACGGGGGCGTACCTCGCAGGTCGATGCACTCTAGCGGATCACGGTCCAGTCGATCGCGCGGTGATCGAGGGAAGGCAGCTCACAGCCGATCGCCTCGACGTACTTCTGCGCGGCTCCGGTGTTGAACACCACGACGCGGGCATCCCGGGCGAGCGAGCCCGCCTGCACCTCCGCGGCGAGCGCGGCGAGGCAGGTCGCCGCTTCCGGACAGAGCGCGATCCCCTCGAGCCGGGTCGCGGCGTGCAGCCACAGCGGGATGTCGGTCTCGCGCGCGGCGAGGGCCTTGCCCCCGGACTCGCGCACGGCGCGCAGCACGAGGAAGTCCCCGAGGGCCTTGGGCACGCGCAGGCCCGCAGCGATGGTCCTGGGATCGTCGATCGGGGGCGACTCGGGGAGGCCGGCTGCGAACGCGCGCGGCAGCGGGGCGCAGCCCTCGGCCTGGCACGCGTACATCCGCGGCCGGCGTCCGGGCGGCAACCAGCCGATCGCTTCGAGCTCGGCGAAGGCCTTCCACATCCCGATCAGGCCGGTGCCGCCGCCGGTCGGATAGAAGATCGCGTCGGGCAGCGTCCACTCGAGCTGCTCGCAGAGCTCGAGGCCCATCGTCTTCTTGCCCTCGATCCGGTAGGGCTCCTTCAGCGTGCTGAAGTCGAACCAGCCGAGGCGTTCGACGCCTTCGCGCACGATCTTTGCGCAGTCGCCGATCAGGCCGTTCACGAGGAAGGTGCGCGCGCCGTAGAGCGGCGCTTCGAGGCGGTTCACGATCGGCGTGTCGGCCGGCAGGAACACGAAGCACTCCATGCCGGCGCGCGCCGCATAGGCGGCGAGCGCGCCGCCGGCGTTGCCGGCGCTCGGGATCGCGACCTTCGTGACCCCGAGCTCGCGCGCGAGCGAGACGGCCATCGCCATGCCGCGCGCCTTGAAGGATCCGGTCGGCAGGATCGATTCGTCCTTGATCCACAAGCGATCGAGGCCGACCTGCGCGGCGAGCCGCGGGCACTCGAGCAGCGGCGTGATGCGCTCGCCGAGCGAGACGCGGTGCGCAGTGTTCTCGAGCGGCAGCAGTTCTGCATAGCGCCAGAGCGAGGGCTCGCGCGCGCGCAGCGACTCCTTCGTGGCGCTGCGGCCGACCCGCTCGAGGTCGTAGCGCACGAGCAGCGGCTTGCCGCCGTGCAGGTTCTGCAAGGTGCGCGCCGGCAACCGCGTCCCGTCGAACGTGGACTCGAGGTGGGTGACGAAGCTCATCGACTCGCGACGTAGTCGGAGAGGATCGCGCCGGTGACCTTGCGTGTCGCGTCCCGCAGGCCGGCGTGCTGTATCGCGGCAAGGATCGCCTCGGGCGGCACGCAGGCCTCGATCGTGTCCCAGTAGTACTCCATGAGCTGCCGCGCCTTCCTGTCGCGCCGCAGGAGCCCCGCGATCTTGGGCACGATCCCGCGCAGATAGAGGCGGCAGAGCGCGAAGCCGAGGCGCGAGCGGGGTCGCGTGATCTCGAGCACCAGCAACCGGCCGCCCGGGCGCAGGACGCGCGCACATTCGGCGAAGAGCTGGCCGAGGTCGGCGACGTGCCGCAGGGCGTAGCCGATGGTCACGAAGTCGAAGTGCGCGGCGCCGAAGGGCAGCTGCTCGCCGCCGGCGCGGACCAGCGGGATCGCGCGGCGGCGGCGGTTCTCCTGCAGCATGCCGAGGCTGGGGTCGAGACCGACGACCAGGTGCGGCGGGCTGCCGAGGTCGAGCGCGGCCTGCGCGACGAGGCCGGTGCCGGTCGCGAGGTCGAGCAGGCGCATGCCCGGCACGAAGCCGGCCCGGCGCAGCGCGCGCTGGCGATGCCACTCGCCGGTGCCGAACGCCATCGCCTTGCAGATCCAGTCGTAGTGGCGCGCGGTCTGGTCGAAGAGGTCGTTGACGAACGGAACGCGCGCCTCGGCCTGGCCGTACCACCGGGCGAGAACCGGGTGCGGCGCGGCGGCCATCTCAGTTCGTGGACGAGAGGTTCCTGGCGATGTCGTTGCGCAGGTTGTCGACCCAGCTCATGTAGTTGTCGTGGATCGTGCGGCGACCCTTGCTGTCGACCTCGTACTCGAGGTTCGAGCTGTCGCGGTAGAAGATCTGGATCGAGCTCTGGTCGTGCTTGATCGTGACCTTCGCGGTGTGCTTGCCGCGGACGACGACCATCGCATCGATCTGGCCCGGGCCCTCCTTCTCGAGCACCCAGCCGCGCTCCTGCAGCGCCTTCTTGATCGCGCTGATGTTCTTGCCTTGGTCGGCATTCGCCGCGATCGGCGCGGGGTCGCGAAGCTCGGCGTTGCGGCAGGCGGGGACGGCCAGCACGAGGGCGAAGGCCGCGAGTGACAAAGTGCTGCGGTTCATCTCTTCGGTTCCTTGGATTCCGCAGTTGTCCTCGACTCGGGGCCCGCAGGCAAGCGCGCGGGGTGCACGAGCACCCTGGTCCCTTCCGGCACCGCGGGATCGAAGGGGTCGCCGTCGGACTCGGGGTCGCGCACGAGGTCCTCGAGCCGGATCGCGACGAGATCGCCCTGGCCGTCGCGGTAGGCGATGCGCGTGACCTCGAGACGTTCGCGCGAGATCGTGAGTGTGAGTTCGGTCAGGAAGCGGCGCATGCCCTCGAGCTTCGGCAGGAGGCGGATGCTGGTCTCCGGACCCGGCGTGCAGCTCTCGATCGTGAACCGCGCGTCGAGCTGGCGCAGATCCGGCGAGAACGCCTGGAAGAGCGCGTTCGGCAGGTCGCTGCTGCCGAGCAGGAAGCGCTCGAGCTGGCGTTCCTGCTCGCGGTAGACCTCGTAGCTGCCGGCGTCGAGGCGGATCCGGGCCGGGCGTGGCGTCGCCGCGAGGAACACGATGCACGCGGGGTCCTTGCGGAACCACAGCGTGCCCTCGGTGACCATCGGTTGCCGGCGCAGCGTGGTGGTGCGCTCCTGCACGTAGCGGGCCCGCGCGCGGCGCAGGTCCTTCTGCTGGGCGGCAACCGCGGTCAGCAGGGTGCGTGCCTCGGCGCGAGAATCGGGGCGCGAGTCCTGGGGCGCGGCGAGCAGCACGGTCAGCAGCAGGTGCAGCACGCGCGCACTCTACTCGGGAACTAATCCTGTTAACTTAGTACGCGGTACGAATGCACACACCAGCACGCCGATGGCGGTCAGGATGCCGAGGGTCGCGAGGCCGGGGGTGGCGGACGTGATCAGCGAGCCGAAGCCCAGCAGCGTCGTCATGCTCGTCCGCCAGATCGCGATCTGTACCGCGCGCGTGGGCCGCACGACGTGATGGATGCCGTAGTCGATGCCGAGGCCGAGGATGAACGGGATCGCGACGAAGTTGCCGAGCTGCAGCTGGATGTCGAACGCGCTCGCGGCGCCGAGCGTGACCGCCAGCCCGATCAGCACCGGGACCAGCGCGCGGGCCGCGTTCGCGAGGCCGCGCACGAGCGCGAAGGTCAGCACGAGGATCGCGAGGCCGGCGATCAGGGTCGCGCGCACCAGATCCACGACCAGCACGTCGCGCAGCTGCTCCATGAGGCCGATCGAGCTCAGCGGCTGTGCGGCGAACCCGAGCGCGGCCTGCACCTCGGCGCGGAACGCCCACCAGCTCGCGAGATCCTGCAAGGGCCGCGCGAGGAACACCTGCACCTCGCCGCCCGCCTGCGCGGGCGGGGCGGCAGCGAGGCTGCGCGCGAGGCGGTCGAAGGCCGGCGCGAGCTCGGCCGCGACGTAGCCGCGGCGCTCGGCCGCGGCGAGCGCGCGCTCCCGCCAGCCGTGGGTGCGCTCGCCGAAACGGGCGATCCGCGCGGCGCTGGCGCCGGGTCCGGCCGCGAACACGATCGTGCGCCCTGCGACCAGGCTCTCGAGTCCACGCGCGACCTGGTCGCGGTCGGCACCCGCGGGGATCCCGAT
>CAZSKV010000630.1:0-5241 GCA_964607495.1 uncultured candidatus Brocadiaceae bacterium | reverse complement strand
CGGCTCAAGCGCGACCGCAAGTCGGAGGACATCGTGATCGCCGACGGAGCGATCTACGTGCGCGAGGGTGGGCCGCAACGGGTCACGCAGATCGCCCAGGCCCTGGCCGAGCTGCCGTGGACAGGGCCGATCTTCGCGCGCGAGGCGCGCGCCGGCACCTGCGACATGCAGGAGATCGGCTGGCTGCACGCGCGTGCCGCGGACCTGCTCGTGGTCCCGCGCTGGGAGGACCGGGACGGTCCGTTCGGCTGGAGGGGCGTGTCCTACGCCCAGGGTATCGCGGGCCACGGCGGGACCAGCCCATTCGAGATCCGTGCGACGCTCGTGGTCGCGGGCCGAGGCTGTCGGATCGGCACGCATTCGGCCGTGCCGAGTTCGCACGCCGACCTCGCGCCGACGATCTGTGCGTTGCTGGGTCTGCCACTACCGCCGGCAGTCGATGGTCGGCCTCTGCGTGAAGCCCTGACCGATGGCCCCCACGCCTGGGCCGTGCGCTGGCAGCGGCAGATTGTCACCGATGCCGGGACCGGCACTGCGAGCAGCACTTCGAGCGTGGAAACCGATGCGGGCAGGATCGTGCGCTACTTCGACTGGGCGCAGCGGCGTCCGAGCCCCGGCGGGCGCTGACTGGTGATGCGCTACTGCACGACCGTGAAGCAGCCGGGGTTCAGCAGCTTGATCCCGAGCGTAGGCGCAATCGCGAGGTAGCCGGTCTGGTACCAGACCTTGAGGCCGACGAGCGTCGGATCGTTGGGGATCCGCATCGTGCGGATCGCGAGCCCGATGCTCACGTCGGTGGTCCAGAACTGGGTCGTCGGCAGGTCTAGCAGCATCGTGCCCACGAAAGGCAGCGGCAGGAACCCCGAGTCGGCGCTGAAGAAGTAGGCGACGATCGCTCCAGCCGGGGCGGTCGTCGTGTAGACGATCGTCTGGTTGATCCTGTAGCCGAGGAACGCGATCACGTTCGTCGCGGCCGCAGCCGGCTCGGCCGTGGCCACGTCGATCGTCACGCAGTCGATTCCGAGCGAGATCCCGCCCTCGAGGTCGACGACCTTGTTCAGGAAGCTGTCGAGATCGACCGTCGCGGACTTGAGCAGGACCTGCGTGCACGCGACGCGGTGCGTCGCCGTGGTGTTGCAGGCACCGGCCGGAGCCTTCTCGATCTTGCCGGTCAGGGTCGTCCGCAGCCCTTGGGCAGGGAGCGTCGTCGCGAGCAGGGAGAACAAGCACACGAACGGGAGCAGGAAACGCGCCATGGGAATCTCGGGTTCGGAGTTCGGGGACATGGGCGGCTGCCGCAGGAGTGCGGGAGCAACCGCCGGTCGGAACGCCGGAAGATTGTCTGCCACCGCCGGCCGGGGACGCGCTTGCCGACCCGCCCGTGGCGGCGGGAACAGGCTCAGGTCACCGCGTCCAGGCCCGTGATCTCCTTGCCCACGATCAACATGTGGATGTCGTGCGTGCCCTCGTAGGTGATCACCGACTCGAGGTTGCACATGTGGCGCATGGTCTGGTACTCGTCGGTGATGCCGTTCGCGCCGAGGATGTCCCGCGCGAGCCGGCAGCACTCGAGCGCCATCCAGCACGAGTTGCGCTTGGCCAGCGAGACGTGCACGTGGCTCATCTTCCCCTCTTCCTTGAGGCGGCCCAGGCGCCAGGTGATGAGCTGAGCCTTGGTGATCTCGTTGACCATCCAGACCAGCTTGTTCTGCACGAGCTGGAAGCGGCCGATCGGGCGGTCGAACTGGATGCGCTTCTTGCTGTAGTCGAGCGCCTCGTCGTAGACGGCCATCGCGGCGCCGATCGCGCCGAAGGCGATCCCGTAGCGCGCCTGCGTGAGGCAGGACAGCGGTCCCTTCATGCCGGTGACGTTCGGCAGGATGTTCTTCGCCGGGATCCGGCAGTCCTCGAACACGAGCTCGCTAGTGATCGAGGCGCGCAGCGAGAACTTGTTCTTGATCTCGTTGGCCTTGTAGCCCTTGGTCCCGGCGTCGACGAGGAAGCCGCGCACGGTGCCGTCCTCGACCTTCGCCCAGACGACCGCGACGTCGGCGTTGTTGCCGTTCGTGATCCAGTACTTCGAACCGTTCAGGATCCAGCTGTCGCCGTCCTTCTTCGCGCGCGTGACCATGCCGGTCGGATTGCTGCCGTAGTCCGCCTCGGTCAGGCCGAAGCAGCCGATCAGCTCGCCCTTGGCCATCTTCGGCAGGTACTTCTGCTTCTGTTCCTCGCTGCCGTAGGCATGGATCGGGAACATGCAGAGCGAACCCTGCACCGACACGAACGAGCGCAGGCCGGAGTCGCCGCGTTCGAGTTCCTGCAGGATCAGGCCGTAGGCGACCGGCGACATGCCGGCGCAGCCATAGCCTTGCAGGCCCGCGCCGAGCGCGCCCATCTCCCCGAGCTTGGGCACCAGGCCGGCCGGGAACTTCGCCGCGCGATTGTGCTCCTCGATGATGGGCATGACCTCGGCATCCACCCATTCCCGCATGGTGTCGCGCGCCATGCGTTCCTCGTCGGAGTAGAGCGAATCGAGGTGGTAGAAGTCGACGCCTTGGAAGCGCTTCATCGGAGTGTTTGGTGGCTGCGGGAGAACCGGGCAGGATAGACGCGCGGAGACACCCAAGGAAGCCGCGATGACGACCGAGGAGCCCGACGCCACGCCGATCTGCGCCGCCTGCGGCTATCCGACCGTCGACGCGGCCTGCGATCACTGCGGTGGCAGCGTGCGCGCCGAGCCCGACGGGCCCACAACCCCGCCAGGACCCAGGTTCTTTCTCGCGGAACTGCTCGCCGGCTTCCTGCAGCTCTTCCAGGCCGGCACGCTGCTGTTCACGCGGCCGGAGTTCCACGGCAAGCTGCGCGGGCCGGTCCTCGCGAACCTGGTCGCCGTGCCGCTCGCGATCGTGCTGCTCTGGTGGGGATTCGACGCGTTGCTCGCCTGGGCGGCCAGCGGCCACTGGGGCTGGTTCGAATGGCTGCGCACGGCCCTCGACTGGGGCTCCGGCATCGTCTCGACGCTGCTCGCCCTGCTCTGCGTCTACCTGCTGCTGCCGGTGATCGTCGAGACCGCGACCTCGCCCTTCCTCGAACCACTGGCCGACGCGACCGAGAAGATGCTCGGCGGCCCCAGGATGCGCCCCGTGAGCCAGGACGTCTGGCGCACGCTCGGCCTCTCGGTCGCGATCGCGGCGAAGATCTTCGTGCTGCAGCTCGGCGTGCTGTTCGTGGCGATGGCGCTCTCGTTCTGCGGCCTGGGTCTCGTGTTCGCGATCTTCGCCTCGGCCTACCTGTCGGCCCTGGTCTGGTTCGACATCCCGTTCGCTCGCCGCGGGTACCCGCTCGCCCGGCGGCGCGCCCTGCTGCGCCGCAACTGGGCGCGCGCGCTCGGTTTCGGCCTCGCGTTCCAGGTCGGGATGCTGGTGCCGTTCTTCAACATCCTGTTGCTGACGCCGGCGGCCGCGGTCGCGACCTCGATGTCCTTCCTGCGCTTCGCAAAGCCGTAACGGCCCGCTACCGTCTGCCGCTCCGATGCCCGAACGTCTGATCGTCACGAGCGCCCTGCCGTACGCGAACGGCCCGATCCACTTCGGCCACGTGGTCGGGGCCTACCTGCCGGCGGACATCTACGTGCGCTTCCGCCGGATGCGCGGTGACCAGGTGCACTTCGTCTGCGGCACCGACGAACACGGCGTCGCGATCACGCTGAAGGCCGAACAGAGCAACCAGTCCTACCCGCAGTACGTCGACCACTGGCACGCGGAGATCCGGCGCACCCTGGTCGAGACCATCGGGATCGAGTTCGACATCTTCTCGGGCACCGCGCAGCACCGGAATCCCTACCACGGACCGCTGTCGCAGCAGTTCTTCACCGACCTGCTGGCCAACGGCTACATGTTCGAACGCAGCGAGGAGCAGTACTTCTCCGCGTCCCTGAACCGGTTCCTGCCCGACCGCTACGTCGAGGGTGGCTGCTACGTGTGCGGGTTCGCGAACGCGCGCGGCGACGAGTGCCCCAAGTGCGGCACCTGGCTGGACGCGAAGCGGCTCGTGAATCCGCGCTGCACGCTCGATGGCAAGCCGCCCGTGCTGCGCGCGAGCAAGCACTGGTACCTGGACCTCGGCAAACTGCGCGCGGAGTGGCTCGAGCAGTGGTTCTCGAGCAAGCACGCCGACTGGAAGCCGAACGTCCGCCACTTCTCGGCGGAGGCGCTCAAGGACCTGCGCGAGCGCCCGATCACCCGCGACCTGCCGTGGGGCGTGGCCGTGCCCCTGCCGGACACCGCGGGCAAGGTGATCTACGTCTGGTTCGACGCCCCGATCGGCTACCTCTCGATCAGCCGGCAGTGGTTCGAGCAACAGGGACGCGGCGCGGAGTGGGAGACGTGGTGGAAGGGCAAGGACACCCGGCTCGTGCACTTCATCGGCAAGGACAACATCACGTTCCACGCGCTGATGTTTCCGGCGATGCTCTGGGGCACGAAGCGGGGCTGGATCGTGCCGGCGAACGTGCCCGCCAACGAGTTCTTCAACCTCGAGGGCCGCAAGTTCAACACCAGCAAGGGCTGGTACATCCCCGAAGAGAGCATCCGCGGGCGCTTCTCGACCGACGCGATCCGCTACGCGCTCTGCACGATGATGCCCGAGACCGCGGACTCCGACTGGTCGTGGAAGGAGTTCCAGGCGCGCGTCAACGCCGACCTCGCCGACAACTTCGGCAACTTCGTCGCGCGCACGCTGCGCTTCGCCGAACGCTACCTGGACCACGCGATCCCGGGACCAGGCCTCGCGCTGCCGCAGGATCGCGCGATCCTGGCCGAGGCCGCGGCTGCGCACGCCGACATCGAGCGCCACCTGCTCGCGTTCGAGTTCCGCGCGGCCGCGAAGCGCCTGATGGCGTTCGGCAACGCCTGCAACAAGTACTACGACCAGGAGCAACCCTGGGTCACCCGCAAGGACGATCCGGTCCGTTGCGGGCAGACGATCCGGGTCTGCGCCGAGCTGGTGCGCAGCCTCGCAATCCTCGCCGCGCCCATCATGCCGGCGACCAGCGCCAAGGTGCTGCGCGCCCTCGGCCAGCCGGAACACCCCCCATTCGCCGCGGCGGCGACCCCGGGCCTGCCGGCGGAAAGCCTCCGCGTGCAGCCGCTCGACGTGCTCTTCCCGAAGATCGACGACAAGGTGATCGCGACCGAACTCGCGCGCCTGCAGCAACTCGAAGCCCAGATGCCCGAACCGACC
>CAZSKV010000629.1:0-4936 GCA_964607495.1 uncultured candidatus Brocadiaceae bacterium | reverse complement strand
CTTCGACGTCGCGAAGGATCCGATCAACTTCGGCTTCCCTCCGGACACCTCCCGCAACCTGCAGGGTTAGCGGCCCGCTACCTTGGCAGCGCGCGCGGGCCGCTGACGCCCGCGAACCACAGGCCGCCGCCGGTCAGCGCGATCGCGAAGCCGAGGAGCGCGAACACGAACTCACCGAGACCGCCGAGGTACTGGCCGGTCCGCCGCTGGACCCCGGACTGATAGAACATCAGCACGGCCCCGACGACCCCAATGACAACCAGCGCTGGAGCCACCAGGCGCAGCACGCGATGCATCCCCTCGCGGGCCCGCGAGGCCACCGCGACGCCGAGGCCGAGGAGTGCGCCGCTGAGGGCGCCCAACAGCCAGGTCGTGTCGTCGGCGCCCAGGCACACCGCAACGATCGAACCCACCGGTGTCAGCGCGACGGCCCAGCCGAGGAAGTAGGCGACCGTCCAGCCGCGGGCGGGCGTGCTCATGGCCCCATGGTCCCACTGCGGCCGGCGAGGGGGAAGGGCAGCGCCGCACCCTCGCCGGGGCCTCTCACCATCCACAGACGGCGCCGGGATCGCGCAGGATCAGGCCACCACGCGAGGGGCTGGCAGGCGCTCAGCGGATCACGTGCACCCGCTCGACCGCCCATTCCTTTCCGGCACCATGGCAGACCGAGCAGCTGTCGGAGAGACCGATCGCGGTGTTGGCGGCGATGTGGGCCTGCGCCGGATTGGAGTCGTGGCAAGAGCCACAGACCACACCCCAGTTGTGGGTCGGATAGGTCGCCATCACATGGACCCGCGGGATCGGCTCCTTCCATGCCTCGTTGCCGTGGCAACGGACGCACTGCTTCGTGCCACCCGGGGTCGCGGGGAACTCGCCCTCGGTCGCGAAGGGGTACTTCGCGCCGTTGCTGAGCTCCGAACCCATGTGGATCTTGTGCAGCATCTGGCGGAACTCGACCGCCACGCTCTGGGTAGTCGGCGTCACCACGAGTGCGCTCGCGGCTCCGCTGATGCTGTGGCAGGTGAGGCAGGCCTCGGTGCCGCGGCGGCCACCGCCATGGAACGCGAGGTCGTCGTGGCACTTGTTGCAGTTCGCGCCCGAGGAAATGATCTCGTGGGGCACGATCGTGGTCGCCGAGCCGTAGAGGAAGTCCTTCGTGCTGCCGACGGAGGTGCTGCGGTAGGTCTGCACTTCGCCGCTGAGCGCGAGATCGACGTTCTTGTAGAGCCAGAGGTCGACCGTGTAGGTCCCGTCCTGGTAGGGCAGGCCCGACCACTCACCCTGCTCCTGTCCGATCGCGGCGGTGTCGTTCGGCGGCGTCGAGTAGTAGGTCTGCAGGCTGTCGCCGTTGTGGCGCTTGAAGCCGAAGCGGGCGTCGGAGCGGTAGCTCATGACCAGCGCCGTGCCTGGCGTGAAGGCCGCGTTCGGGGTGATCACGCCGGTCGCGCTGTTCAGCTTGTAGGCGTTCTTGGCGCCCTCCTGCTTCAAGGTCAGCACGACCTTGGTCACCACGACTCCGCTCTTGTGCGCATAGCGCAATGGCGTCTTGAAGTAGAGGCGGACCGTCGTGTCGGTCGCCGTCGCAGTCGATCCGTCGGACTTCGCGGGTTGGATCTGGACGTACTCGCGGGCGCCGAAGCCGGCCCCGGGTTCGATCACCACGTAGTCGTTGTTGGCGAGACCAGTCAGCGGCGTGACGGCCATCTGGCGGCCCAGCAGGCCGACGGCCTCGGTGGCGGCCGTTGCGGTCGTGGTGGCACTGGCCTCGAAGAGCTGCTGGCGCCCGAAGTAGACCGGCAGGTTGGCCGCAGCCAGGATCTCCTGGCCGGTAGCCCCCGTGCTGTCGCCGAGGTACTCGGTGACCAGATCCATCGGCAGGTTCACGCTGTAGCTCGAAGAGGTCGGTACCACTTCGTAGTAGAAGCGGTCCGGGGATCCGCTCGTGGCGCTGAAGGCCGTCTTGCCGGCGACGATCGCGAACACGACCGGATTGGCCGCGGAACCGCGGAACAGGCCGATCTGGAACGTGTTGCCTGCCGCGAACGCAGTCGTCCCGACCGCGATGTTGAACGAAAAGTTCGCCGAGCTGAACCGTGTGGAGGCGCTGGTGGCCGCTGGCAGTGAACCGGTTCCGGTCGCTGCGCCGGTGACTGCGAACCTGGTCGCGTCGGAGAACACGATCTGGACGGTCCCGGCCGTGAGTCCCGAGCCCAGCTCGAAGTTGCTCACGGTTGCGCCGGTGGGGTTCGTGCTCGTGGACGCAGGCAGGGTCCCACTACCGAGCGCGCCACTCTGCGTGCCCGTGACGGTGAACGCAGTCGCCGAGGTGAACTCGACAGTGAGTGTCTCGCGGACCGCGGTGTCGCCGAGGAAGACCTTGCTCATCGTGCCCTTGTTGCTGGAGTTCACCGCCGCCAGGCGGCCGGTGAAATCGAAGGGACTGAAGGCAACACTGGTCGCCGAAGACGGCGGGACGATGACTTGCCGGTTCGTCGTGGGACCGACGAAGAGGGCGCTGCCCGAGTCCATGGCCGCAACTGCGAGCGGCTTGCCGGCGTCGTCCTTGAGCGTGAAGTTCGCGACCGGACGGTCGCCGGCCTGGAAGTTGCCGTTGGCGAGCGTGCCGCCAGTGACCGCAGTCACCGTGCAGACCACACCAGGATCGATCTGGGGGTTGGTCAGCGGATGCCAGTGCGCTTCGGTGACCGAGAGCTGCTTGTAGCCGGGCGTCTGCTGGTTCGCGGCGACGTCGGTGTGGCACTGGACGCAGGTCTCGTCTCCGAGGCCGGCGACCATCGTCTGGCCGTTCGCGGTGTAGGGCTTCGTCAATTCGACGTCGTCGTGGCAGGACATGCAGACGCGGCGCGTCGGCACCGTCCGATACCTGTCCCCCTGGGCCGGGGCCGCGAGCGGACCCTTGCCGTCCGGATCGCCATGGCACTTCGCGCACGCTGTCACGCCCTGGCGGATCCGATCCTCGGAGCTCCTTGGACTCAGCAACGGGCCGGAGCCGTCGGGGTCGACCGAGGAGAGCGCGGAGTAGCCGCCGTCCTTCGGCATGGCGACGTTGAAGTTCGGGAACACCGGGAACACGACCGAGGAGAGATCCTCGACCTTGCCCTCGGCGTCGGCGAACAGCAGCCGTTTCGGTGCCACTGCACCCGTCATCCCCGGATAGAGGCGCGATCCGTCCGCAGCCACGGAGACACCCAGGACCGAGGGCAGGTGCATCGCGTTGTGGATCCTGTGCACCATGATCCTGAAGTCGATCGAGACACCGGGCGTGGCCCCGTTCAGATTGCTGTCCTCGGCGCCGGAAGTGTGGCAGAGCACGCAGAGTCGCGTGTCCTTGCGTGTTCCGCCGTGCACTCGCAGTTCGGTGTGGCAGGCGTTGCAGTTGTCGTTCTGCACCACCTGGCGCGGGACGAGCGTGCCGGCCTCGCCGATCATGAAGTCCAGGACCGCCGCACCAGCATCGACGAACTCCTCTTCGCCGTGGACGTAGATCTGCTGCAGTTCCAGACCGACGGTGTAGGTGCCAGCTTGCACTGGCTGGCCCTGCAGCTCGCCGTCATCTACGCCGAAGGCAGCCGAGTCGTTCAGCGGCGGCAGGTAGGTCGTGGGAATCGGGGTGCTGAAGCTGTAGCTCCACACTCCATCGCCTTCCCAGACTGCTGCAGCGCGCACGTCGGTCTGCGCTGCGATCACGCGTTGGTAGTTCGACGTGGGGCCGGAGACGTAGGCAGCGCCGGCGGAGAGCAACGTGGGATTCAGGTCGACACCGGTCCCGGTCTTCACCCTGAACAGCACGCTCGGCCTGTCGCCCGCCTGGAACGCACCGCCTGGACCCGATGCGCCTCTGATCTCGGTGATGACCAGCTGGAGCCCGGGCGGCCTGTCGAAGCGGCCCAGCTCCTGCGGCGGGTTGACTGCGGGTGGCTCCCCTTTCGCGGGCGCCGGGGCCGGGTTGCTGTCGTTGCAGGCGAAGAGGACCGCGAGGGCGCCGACCGCGAGGAAGTTCGCGAGCGCCTGCTGGGCGGAAGGCAGGGTGGCCATGTGGGAGTCTCTCGAAAGGGGCGGTTGATGGCGTCGTCAGGCGGCGCGTGCCGGGTGCAACCGAACGAGGGTGTCGCAGGTCTATGGTCCGGCAGGGAGACTCGAGCCGACCTGCGGCAAGCTGATCGGGGGTTCTGCCTTGAACCAGAGGGCTGGTCGAGAATTGCACCCGAAGCCCGCCAGGACTGCAGTTCGCGGCCGATGGCAGGCAGCGGCGGCCCCCCGTCGGCTGCTTTCGCGACAACCAGGATCCACGTTGAGACCTGGAAATAAGCGCGGAGGAGGCACATTCCCCTCTGTCATGCGACCGTCACGGAGACCGGGTTCCGACGTCCGGCCCTCCAGGGGAACGCGTCCCGGTCGCTGCCACGGACTGCCAACACCTCAAACTCACGAGAGGGTCATGAGAACGCACGCCCAGTCACCCAACCATTCCGCCTCGGGCCACACGGCATCCATCCTCCTGGCTGCCTTGCTGGCCGTACTCACCGGCTGTTCGGGCGACGATGGGGCGCAAGGCCCCCCCGGGCCCCCGGGCAGCGGTCTGACCCCGACCAAGCTCGTCCAAGGCGACGACAAGCCGGGCATCCAGGTCGTGATCACCGGGCTCAGTGGTGGGACCGGCGCCAACGGCAACTTCCGGGTCGGGGACACGATCACGGTCGCGTTCACCGTGAAGAAGGACGACGCCACCAACTGGGACATCAGCGAGTTCGCCTTCGGCCGCACGCTGGTCTCGGGTCCGACGTTCAATTACCAGCGGGTCATCGCCGAACAGACCGACGTGGTCACGGCCGCGGTCGAGCAGGCTGATGGTTCCTACCGCTACACCTTCCCGACGCCGATCCCGGCGACCTTCCTCGCGCCGCTCAACGACACG
>CAZSKV010000628.1:0-4128 GCA_964607495.1 uncultured candidatus Brocadiaceae bacterium | reverse complement strand
GGAACGCGCGTCTCTTCGCCCATCTTCGCGCGACCGAATCTATGCAACTCATCCAGAGTTGCCGCCGATTCGGCCGCTCGAACCTGGACAAACATCCGCGCATTGCGCGCGGCGCATCCCGTGACGCAGACTCCTAGGCCGTCGCGTAGTAGCTGCCGAACCGGTTCGCGAGGAACTCGCGCATCTCGACCTGCTCCTGCCGCACGAACCCACTCTGTGGCAACCGGCCCTGCAGCAGCAGATCGACCACCGCGCTCACCCCGGCGGCGGTCGTCACCTGGATGGCCCCCCAGCGCTGCCCGGCGATCGTCCGGTCCGGGATCACCTGGGTGTAGGTGCGCTCCACCAGCCGGCCGCGCTCGGGACCTGCGTTGCCGTCGGTCGTCGCGGCAGTCCCCGTCGCGGACACGTGCACCACGACCTCGTCCTCGAGCGTGTGCGGGATCGCGCGGTCGAGGATCCGCACGAGCTCGTCCTTGTGCTCGCGGAAGCGCAGCTCGTGCAGCAGGAAGCGCATCAGCTGGTTGTGGCCTGGGTAGCGGATCGTCTTGTAGTTGAGGTTGCGCACCTTGCCGGCCAGGGTCTGCGCGAGCGTGCCGAGACCGCCCGAGGTGTTGAAGGCCTCGTAGACGACCCCCTGCAGCGTGAGCTTCTCGAGGCCTTCGAGCGGCTCCGTGGTCGCCGCCTTGCCGTCGATGAGCGCGTCGCACGGGTTGCAGTATTCGTTGACCAGGCCATGGGTGCTCCAGGTCAGGTTGTATTGCAGCTGGTTGCCGGGCCGCCGCGGCAGCGCGCCGACCCGGAGCTTGAGCTCGTGCAGGTCGGCGAAGCCACGGGCCACGTGCATGCCGGCAATCGCGATGAAGCCGGGGGCCAGACCGCACTGCGGCATGAATGCGGATTGCGCTCCGACCGCGAGCTCCTGGATCTGTCGCGTGACCCGGACATCCTCGGTCAGGTCGAAGTAGTGCACGCGCTTCTCGCGGGCCCGCGCGGCGATCAGCCCGTTGCAGGTGTACGGAGCACAGGAGACGACTGCGGCTGCGCCCTGCAGGATGCGATCGAGATCGGCCGCGCTCGCGAAGTCGGTCGGGATCGCGCTGAGGTTCGCGAGCCCCCGACTGGCCTGCTCCAGGTTCGCGGGATCGCTGTCACCGAGTCGCAAGCGGTACTCTGCGGTCGAGGAGAGCAGGTGGCTGACCATGCGGCCGATCTTGCCGGCGCCGAGGATCACGATCTCTTTCATCGGTACGATGGGGCTGACCCCGGCGGCCGGGGACGCTGCGGAAGGCTGAGGGGAACGGCTTCTAGCGAATCCATCGGCCAGGAGGAAGTCAGAGCTTGCGCCCGACCACGTAGGCCAGCCATGCCGGGTCGTTCTCGCCGCGCGCCACGCGGCGATAGACGCCGTTGCCCCGGCCACGCCGGCGGTCGGTGTTCTCCCACAGCACGTGCACGTCGGCGAAACCCGCAGCCGCCATGGCCTCGATCGCTTCCGGCAGGGACCACAGCCGCCAGTCGTAGGTGAAGGCGTTGCGCAGGCGTGAACCGTCCGGGAACTCGAAGTGGATCGCGCAGCGGTAGCGGGCGGTGACCGGCTCGAACTCGACCTGGTCCCAGACGTAGCGGAAGCCGCACAAGCGCCGCCGTTCGGCGAGCTCGCGCTGGGCATCGCTGCCGCCGAAGATGTCGAGCACCAGCAGCCCACCCGGCACGAGGCCGGCGCGCGCCCGGCGCAGGTAACCCTCCAGCTCGGTGCGGGTGTGGAACACGAACCAGGAGAAGTTCAGGGCGCAGGTCAGCTCGACGCGCGGACGGGTGATCGCACGCACGTCGGCGCGCAGGAGCCGGAGCCGCCGCCGTTGCTCTTGCGGCAGCGGGCCGACGTAGTGCCGTCGGCCCCACGCGAGCGTGGCCGCGTCACGGTCGACACCGAGCGCCGTGTGCTCGCGGTGCTGGCGGACGAACGCACAGGACAACGCCGCGGTGTTGCAGAAGTCCTCGCGCAGCCGGCGCAGGCGGCGACCCGTGACCCGCGCGAAGTGCCGGCTCAGGAACCGGGCGTCCGACTCCGGGGACTGCACGGCTTCGGTGTAGAGCGCATGCCGGTCGGCAGTGCGGGCCCGCAGGTGGCGCGGCATCGTCTCAGCGCACGTTCTGCAGCTTCAGCAGCGGCAGCACGATCGCCATCACGATGAAGCCGACGACCAGGGCGAGGCCGACGATGATCAACGGCTCCATCATCGCCGTCATCTTCTGGGTCGCGAGATCGACTTCCTCGTCGTAGGTCTCGGCGACGCGCTCGAGCATCTCCTCGAGATTGCCAGCCTGTTCGCCGACGCCGACCATGTAGCAGACCATCGGCGGGAAGATGCCGGTCATCTTCATCGGCGTCGAGATGTCGGTGCCCTCGAGCACGTGGTCATGGACGGCGGTCAGCGCCTTGCCGAGCACGCGGTTCGCGAGCACGCTCTTGGTGACGTCGAGCGCCTGCAGCGCTGGCACGCCCGACCGCAGCAGCGTGGCCAGGGTGGTCGAGAACCGGGCCACGGCCTGCTTGCGCATCAGGTCGCCGAAGATCGGCACCCTGAGCTTGAACTGATCCCAGCCGTAGCCGCCCTTCTCGGTCGAGACCACGAGGTTGAACGCGATCATCAGCAGCAGCAGCGCGACCAGCAGCAGGAACCAGTAGTTCTGCAGGAACTCGCTGGCGCCGACCAGGACCTCGGTCGGCAGGGGCAGTTCCTGGTTGCGCGCCTTGAGCAGCTTCGTGATCCGCGGCACGACGGCGATCAGCAGGATCGCGACCACGATCGCCCCCACGCCGATCATGATCGCCGGATAGATCATCGCGGCGCCGACCTTGTTGCGCAGGCGCGACTGGTCCTGCAGGAACTTCGAGAGCCGGACCATGACCTTGTCGAGCGCGCCCGAGGTCTCGCCGGCCTTCACCATGTTCGAGTAGAGGTCCGTGAAGTAGCCCGGATGCTGCAACACCGCGTCGCCGAGACCGACGCCCTGGGTCACCCGCTCGCGGATGTCGCGGAACACGTGTTCGATGTCGCGATCCGGCGCCTGCTCGATGACCATCCGCAAGGCTTCCGCCAGCGGGATGCCGGCCGCCAGCAGCGACGACATCTGCCGCGTGACCTGCGCGATCTGCTCGGTGCGCTTCTTGTTCGGCGCCTCGGCCGCGGAGATGCCGCGGATCAGCAGGCGGCGGGCGCCGCGCTTGCGCGCCTCGGTCAGGTCGGTGACGAAGAGGCTCTCCTTCTTGAGCTTCAGCCGGGCTTCGCGCGGCGAGTCGGCGTCGACGATCCCGCGCTTCTGCTTCTGCTCGGTGTCGACCGCCTTGTACTCGTAGATCGGCATCGGCCTGCGCCCTGCTCAGTAGACGTCGAGCTGCGTCACGCGCAGGACCTCTTCCGGCGTGGTCAGACCCTGCAGGACCTTCTGCACCCCGTCCATGCGCAGCGTGCGCAGGCCGCGCTCGAGTGCGCCACGCTTGATCACGCTGGCCGATGCCTTGTTGATGATCTGCTCCTGGATCGTGAGGTCGATCGGCATCAGCTCGTAGATCGCGGTGCGGCCCGAGAACCCCGATTGGAAGCAGTCGTCGCAGCCGCGGCCGACCGCGAGCTTGCGGTCGGGGAACTGGTCGAGGCTCAGCTTCAGGTCCTCGATCTGGAACCGCTGCCGCTTGTCGGGATCGACCAGTTCCTTGCAGCGGGGGCAGATCGTGCGCAGCAGGCGCTGCGCGATCACCAACAGCAGCGACGAGGAGACCAGGTACGGCTCGACGCCGATGTCGAGCATGCGCGTGACCGTCGAGGCCGAGTCGTTCGTGTGCACGGTCGAGAACACGAGGTGTCCGGTCAAAGCCGCGCGGATCGCGATGTCCGCGGTCTCGCCGTCACGCACCTCACCGACCATCATCACGTCCGGGTCCTGGCGCAGGAACGAGCGCAGACCGGCGGCGAAGGTCAGGCCCTTCTTGACGTTGACCTGCACCTGGGAGATGCCGTCGAGGTTGTATTCGACCGGATCCTCGATCGTCAGGATGTTCAGGCTCGGCGCGTTGATCTGGCCGAGGCAGGCATAGAGCGTCGTGGTCTTGCCGGACCCCGT
>CAZSKV010000627.1:0-4530 GCA_964607495.1 uncultured candidatus Brocadiaceae bacterium | reverse complement strand
CAGGCGCCCCGACCGCTTCAGTCAGAGTCTCCTCGATCTCATGGAGCCAGACTGGGCGACCCTTCGGAGTCTTCTGGGTTGCGGCCTTGGCGGCGTCCGCTGCGCTGGCTGGTGCATTGGCGTTGAGCGTGTTGACCAACTCCTCGACCTGCCGAACGCTCAGCTTCTTGCGCGCAACCGCCTGGGCGACTTCCTTCTGCTCGTCCGCGGATCGCAGACCGAGCAACGCCCGGGCATGTCCCATCGACAGGGTTCCACGTGAAACCTGGTTCTGGACCTCTTCAGGCAGCTCGAGGAGCCGCAGGAAGTTCGTAACCGTGGATCGCTCGAGGCCGACCTGGCGCCCGATCTCATCCTGGCTGACCTTGGTCAGCTGCAGCAGGCGGCGGAAGCCTTGCGCCTTCTCGATGGCATTCAGGTCGGCACGCTGCACGTTCTCCACCAGGCCCGCTGCGGCAGCTGCCTCATTGGACAAGTCGCGGACAAGCGCGGGGATGCGCTCCAGGCCCGCGATCTGGCTGGCACGCCACCGCCGCTCCCCGGCAATCAGCTCGTATTGCGAGCCCTTCTTCCGCACCAGAACCGGCTGCAGCAGTCCCGATACGCGGATCGACTCAGCGAGCTCGTTCAGATCCTCCTGTCGGAAGTCGGCGCGGGTCTGATAGGGGCTGCGAACGATCGACTTGACCTCGATGTTCTGCACCTCGTCTCCAGATCCCTGTGCCTGGGAGCCTGAAAGAAAGAAATCTAGACCCCTACCCAACCTTCGTTCGACCATGGATCACCTCCCGAACCAGCTCCAGGTAGGAGCGGGCGCCCTTGGAAAAGATGTTGTACTCAAAGATGGTCTTCCCATGGCTCGCCGCCTCGACGAGCTGGGAATCCCGCAGCACGATCGCCTCGAGCAGCTGCAGCCCGAGGTTGGATCGAAGGTCTCTCAGGATCTCCGAGCTGACCGGCTCGCGCAAGTCGAGCATGGTCGCCAGAACACCGAGCAACCGGGCGTGGCCCGGGAACTCCGCAGCGGCATCCCTCAGCGTCGCCATCATCTGCGACAGGCCATGCATCGCGAGAAACTCGGCTTGGACCGGGACCAGCACCTCCTGACAGAGTGCAAGGCCAGCCCAGGCCCACTGATCCATCCGGGGGGGACAGTCCACGATGAGCCAGTCGAATCCAGCGTTGGCAAGGCCATCGGCGAACTCTGTGAGGGCTTTGAGGTCGGGCCTGGCATCGCGTGCCAGGCCACGCTCGCTGCCGGAGGAGGGCAGCATCCACAGACCGGAACCGAGTGACTGCAGGAACGAGTAGGGGGGCTCCGTGGCAGTCGCGTCCTCGACCACCATCGCCTGCACGGCCAGCGTCGCATTACCCTGCGGATCGAGATCCAGCAGGGCGACCCTCGCGCCGCTCAGCGACAGCCCATGCGCCAGGTGCACTGCAGTGGTCGTCTTGCCCACGCCACCTTTCTGATTCGCCAATGCCAGCGAGCGCAAGTTCGGCTCCCAATTACATGGTCGGAACGATCGCAGGCTTCCGCCAAGCCCGCGCGCTGGTATTCTGCCGTCGCTCGCCCCAGGCCTCCAGTCCGAAGTTGCTGCCTACGAGATGATCGCGTCGCTGCACAGAATGCGCGAGCCCCTGGCGAGCCTCGCGAGGCCATCCCTGCTCGGCCTGGTTCCGCTTGCCGTGCTTCTCGTCTGGATCACGAAGGCGCAGCAGCCTGCGCACTTCGAGCGGATCGGAGTGCCGTTCTTCTGGCCGACCGTGCAAGCGATCACGGTGTGCAGCGCAGTGCTCTCGACGCTGATCACGGCGGTCGGCCTGATGGGCTCGCGAACGGAGTGGTGGGCGCGCGCTATGGGCTCTGGCTGGCGCGCCGTCGGAGCCGCTGCACTCCTTGCCTGGATTCCAGGCCTGATGCTGGGGCTGGCCTGTGTGTTGTCTGCTTTTTTATTGGACACTACTGAGCGTGGAGGTGCTGCAGCCCTCAAGGTGACCTTGGCGACGCTCGCCGTCCTCACACCCATAGCAGCGCTCGTGCCCCTGTTGGCATTCCTCCAGGTGCGACTCTGGCTCGCTGTGCTCTGCTGGCTCCTCGCGCTCCTTGCCTGCATCGCCCTGCAGGGGCACCTGCTGCTCGGGGTGCAACCGACCGGGATCCCGCTCGCCGCTGATGGCGGAACCGTGGGGCGGCTGTTTCTTCTGACCAGTGGCTGCCTTCTCCTCTCCCGGATCGTAGCTCCGCCTGCGGCCTGACCCATGCGCATAGGCATCCTCGGCGACATACACAGCAACCTGGAGGCGCTCGAAGCCGTCGTGCGGGCGATGCGTCGGACCGGTGTCCAGCACTGGGTCCAGGTGGGGGACATCGTCGGGTACGGACCGAGTCCCTCGGCTTGCATCGATCTCGTGCGCGAACTCGGCTGCACGGTGTGCATGGGCAACCATGACGCTGCGGTGCTGGGCCTGCTGGACGTGGACTACTTCAACCCGTACGCGCGCATGGCGATCGAGTGGACACGGCACAACCTGCGCACGCAGGACTTCGAGTACCTGCGCACGTTGAGCCATGTCGTCGTCAGCGAGCACTACACGCTCGCGCACGGCACGCTGCACATGCCGGAGCAGTTCGGCTACGTGATCTCGCCGGTGGAGGCCAAGGAGTCGATGCGCCGGCAGCACACGCTCATGGGTTTCGTCGGTCACTCGCACGTGCCTGCGATCTACATCGAGCGCGCAGGTCTCGCGCCCGACGAGCTCGAAGTCCACTACATGCCCGAGATGCACGCCTCGGTCGTCGGCTGCACCAAGGTCCTGATGAACGTCGGCAGTGTCGGCCAGCCACGCGACGAGGATCCACGCGCGGCATTCGGGCTCTTCGACACCGAGAGCGGCGCGATTGCGATCGAACGGGTCGAGTACGACATCGACTCCGTGCAGCGGAAGATCCGCGCGGCGGGACTGCCAGAAGTCCTCGCCCGCCGCCTCGAATTCGGCGTCTGAACGGCGCTCAGGCGAGCGCGCGGCTCACGAACACCATCACGAAGAGCGCGATCGTCTCGATCACGCCGAGCGCCATCAGGTAGTTGCCGAAGCCCTTGCCGGTCTCGCTCATTGCATCGGATGCCGAGGCGCCGATCACACCCTGGCCCCAGGCCGAGACGCCGATCGCGGCGCCGCCGAAGAGCCCGGCGCAGACCATCGCCGGCCAGTTCGACACCGCCAGGGCGAACGCCTCCGCCGACTGGCCGGTGGCCAGCGTGCAGCGGTCGACGATGTTGTTCATCAGGATCATCCCGTAGATCGTCTGCGACAGCGGCGCACCGATGAAGGTGACCAGGATGAACGGCCCGACCTTGTCCAGCTGGTAGCAGCGCTTCCACGCGCCGACAGCAGCCGCACCAGCGGCTCGGACTCCGAAGCCCGAGCCCACCGCGCTGCACGCCAGCGCCAGAACACCACCGGCCTTGCCGAGACCCGCCATCAAAGCGACATCCATGTCTTCAACTCCTCACGATCGTTCGAGGTCTGCCAACGGTTGCGTCAGCGGACGGAAAGGGACACCGGTCCACTGGATGCCGAGGTGCGCCGAGAACTCGAGTGTGTTCAAGCGCACGCCGTGCACGAGTACGCCCATCGCGCAGAGGAGCACGTTGAGCCCGTGGCCGAAGAAGAGGATCAGGCTGCCTGTGAGCCCGGCGAGTACACCGCTGCCGGCCAGCGCCATCTCGTTGAACGCCTTCGCCACCTGGAACCCGGCGGTGCCGACCGCGAACAGGCGCAGGTAGGAAACCACGTCGACGAAGTTCGAGACCAGCGTGAGCGGCAGCATGACGTGGTTGAACCATTCGCTGCGGAACGCGCGCGGCGGCGTCAGGAAGCAGACGATCAGCGCGGTGCCGCCGGCGAAGAGCCAGAGCGTCCAGCCGGGGAGCGGTTCGCTGAGCACCATGGTCCGCGCCAACAGGAACATCGTCCAGGTCGTCGCGATCCAGCCGAGCTGGGCGAGAACCTGCAACGAGCGGCCGCAGCGGAGCGCGGCCCAAGCGTGGGCGATGGTCAGGTGCACTGCCCCGATCAGGAAGCACACCAACATCACGTTCTTCTCGTTCGTCAACCACGTGACCCGCAGCGGCACGAGGAATCCCGGCGTGGCGGCGATGCCGAAGTAGGTCCCCGTCAGGATGCCCCAGCCGATCGTCACAATGCTCATCACCTGCAGCAGCGAGAAGACTTCGCGCGGAACGTGGGGGAGTTTGCGCCTGCCGATCCAGGCGAGGCCGAGGAAGAGCAGCCCATACCCCGCATCACCAACGAGCATCGCGAAGAAGATGCTCAGGAAGATCAAGAAGACCGGGCTGACGTCGGCTTCGCGGTAGCCGGGCAGGATGCCGATCGCGTGGAAGACGCTCTCGATCGGCCGAGCCCATCGCGGGTTCTCGACCAGCGTCGGCACCTCGTCCGTCGCCTCGGGTTCGGCACAGAGCACAGCCCACCCCTGGGCGGCAGATTCCTGCTGCGCATCGA
>CAZSKV010000626.1:0-3851 GCA_964607495.1 uncultured candidatus Brocadiaceae bacterium | reverse complement strand
GGCGACCTTGACGTTTCCGACGTCGGGGCTGACGAGGCACAGATCCTTAAGCTCGCCCTTCCCCTGCAGCTCACGGAAATAGTCGACGAAGACGGGGGTCGCGGAGAGATGGTCGACCGGGATGTCGAAGAACCCCTGGATCTGGGCAGCGTGCAGGTCGATCGCGAGCACGCGGTCGGTGCCGGCCGTCGTGATCAGGTTGGCGACCAGCTTGGCGGTGATCGGCGTGCGGCCCTCGTCCTTGCGGTCCTTGCGCGCGTAACCGAAGTACGGCATCACGGCCGTGATCCGGTCGGCCGAGGCGCGGCGCAGGCAGTCGATGAAGGTCAACAGCTCGAACAGGTTCTCGTGCACCGGCGGGCAGGTGGGCGCGACCACGAACACGTCGGCGCCGCGCACGTCGGTCTCGATCTTGAGGTCGATCTCGCCGTCCGGGAAGCGGCGCATGCTCGCGAGGCCCAGCGGAATGCCCATGTGCGCGCAGATGTCGCGCGCGAGCGACGGGTGGCCTGAACCGGAGAACACGCGCAGACGCTCGCGCATCATCGGGGGTCCCTTCTCTTGGTGATGGGTCGCGCCGGAACGCCGACCCAGATCTCGCCGGCCGGGACCGCGCTGGCGCGCTTGACGATCGCCCCGGCCCCGGTCATGGCGTTCGCGCCGACCGTGCACGGCGCGACCAGCACCGTGCCGCTGCCGATGAATGCGCCGTCCTCGATCCGGGTCTCGTGCTTGTGCTTGCCGTCGTAGTTGGCCGTGATCGTGCCGGCGCCGATGTTCGCCTTCTTGCCGATGTGGGCGTCGCCGAGATAGGTCAGGTGCTTGGCCTTGGTGCCGGCGCCGACCGTGCTCTTCTTCACCTCGACGAAGTTGCCGATCTCGGCGCCGTCCTCGAGCCGCGTGCGATCGCGCAGGTGCGCGAAGGGCCCGACCTCGCAGCCCTCGCCGATCACGACGCCGGCGCGCAGGACCGTGCACGGCAGGATGCGCGTGTCGCGGCCGATCCTGACCCCCCACTCGATGTAGGTCGTGACCGGATCCTCGATCAGCACGCCCTCGGCCAGATGCTGCAGCTGGATGCGCTCCTGCATGACCGCCCTTGCGGTCGCGAGCTCGCGCAGCGAATTGATGCCGAGCACCTCCTCGGCATCGTCGACCGTGTGCGTCACGACGCCCTGGCCCTGCTGCAGGAGCGCGCCGATCGCGTCGGTCAGGTAGTACTCCTTCTGCGCGTTGTCGCTGCGCAGCCCGGCCAGCGCCGGGCCGAGGCGGTCGGCCGTGAAGCAGTAGAACCCGGCGTTGATCTCGTCGATGCCGAGTTCCTCGGCGTTGCAATCGCGCTCTTCGCGGATGCCGAGCAGGCGGCCGCTCGCGTCGCGCACGATCCGGCCGAGCCCACGCGGATCGTCCACGAGCGCGGTCAACAGGGCGGCGGCCGCGCCGCCCCGGACCTCGCGCAGCTGCCGCAGCGTGTCCGCGGTGACCAGCGGGCAATCGCCATAGACGATCAGCACGTCGCCCTGGAAACCGCGCAGCTGCTCCCAGGCGACCTGCACCGCGTGCCCGGTGCCCTTCGGCTGGCCCTGGTCGACGAGCGTCAGCCCGTCGCGGCCCGCGAGGCTCTTCTCGACCTTCTCCTTCTGATGGTGCACGACGACCACCGTCCGTGCCGGCGCGAGCTCCGCCACCGTGTCGAGCACGGTGCCGAGGAGCGTACGGCCGCACAAAGGCAGCAACACCTTGGGGATGCTGACCTTGGTGCGCTTGCCGAGTCCTGCAGCGAGGACGATGACAGCCAGGGGCGCGGGCACGAAGGGGTTCGGGAAGGGTTCGCCGGGCAGAAGGGGCGGAGGATTGTGCGGACGCCGGGTGAGGTCGTCAAGCAACCTATCCGCGGGACGCCGGCCGGCTGGCCGGCAGCTGGTATCTGGCCAGTGCCTTGGCCGCAACCTGCCGCTGCTGGGCCACCTCGTCGGCGGCCCCCCCAACCGCCTCCAGCAGGGTCAGGGCCCGGTTCACGCTCGCGACCGCGGCGGGGCCCTCGCCGTTCCGATACTGCGCTTCGGCCAGGGTCAGCAGCATGCCCGCGTCCTCGCGGCCCGAACTCGCGATCGCGCGCCGGATGCAGTCCAGCGCGGTCACGGGATCGTGCAGTGCGGCCGGGGTCTCCGGGCGCACGAGCAGCCACGCGAGCTCCTGCAGGGCCATCGGATCGTCCGGGTGCAGGTCCTTCCAGCGCCTCGCCTCCGCCAGCTCGCCCTCCGGGTCGCCGATCTCGCTCAGCAGGTAGCTCAGGTTGGCGTGGACCGCGGCCCGTTCCGGCCCGAGGTCCCGCGCGCGCTCGAGCAGAGGCCTCGCGCGGTCGAAGTCGCCGCGCTTGCACGCGATCACGCCAAGCTCGGCGGGGCCACGCGCATCGCCCGGCGCCAGGGTGACGAAGCGCTCGAGCGCCTGCTCCGCGCCCTCGAGGTCGCCGAGGTTCTCGCGCGCGATCGCCAGATAGTAGTGCCCGTCGGGGACGTCGGGCGCGTGCTCGGTGGCCCGCTCGAACGCGAGCAGCGCGCCGTTCCAATCCTCCTGCCGCGCGAGCAGCTGGCCGCGGAACCCGTGGTTGTGACCATTCTCCGGTTCCACTGCGAGCGCCTGATCGATCGCGAGCAGGGCTTCGGCGTACGCGCCACGCCCGCGCAGGAGGCGGGCCAGGTTCGCGCACGCCTCCGCGCTCTGCGGCTCCACCGCGAGCGCCTGGCGCATCAAGGCCTCGGCCGCCTCCGCCTGCCCGAGCGCGGCTTTCGCCAGGCCGAGGTTGATCGTCGCCGAGACGTTTCCGCGGTGCAGACCGAGCACCTGCTCGAACTCGGCGGCGGCCTGCGCCGGGGCCGTGGCCAGGAGACTGGTGCCGCGCCAGAAGCGCGCGACGATCGACCCCGGCCACAGTTCGTGCAGCACCTCGGCGGCCTGGTTCACCAGGGCCGCATCGCCGAGGTCGTGCGCAACCGCCGCGATCTCGCTCCACAGGAACGCCCGCGCGACCGGGCTCGTGCGCTGGGCCCGCTGCAGCCTGTCGAGCGCCTGCCGCCAACGCCCGCGGTCGCGCCGCCCGGCCGGGATCTCGGCCAACGCCGCTTCGGCATCAAGGAAGTGCCGCAACGAGCCGGTGCAACCTGCGCGCACCGTGTCGAGCTGCTTGCGCGCGGCGCTGCTGCCACGGCGAGCTTCGACCAGCAGCAGGCCGGCCCTGGCCGCGATGCTCTCCGGGTCGGTCGCGAGCGCGAGGGTGAAGGCATTCTCGGCCAGCCCGGCATCGTGCCGCGTGTACCAGAGGAAGCCCGCGGACAGCGCCCGCTCCAGCACATCGCTGCGCAGCGCGACCTCGCCGCGCTCGATCACCGCCGACTTGGCGAGGAGATAGCCGAGCAGGCCGGTGACCACGGGCACGCCGATCGCGAGGGCCACGACCAGGGCCGCCCTGGCCGGCTCCCGCCGCGCCGCCCGCAGCAGCCGTTGCCCGAGGTGCGGCCGACGCGCCGCCACCGGGCGTTGTTCGCGGAACGCGCGCAGATCCTCCGCGAGCGCGCCAGCGCTCTGGTAGCGCTGCGCGGGATCCTTCTCGAGCGCCTTGAGCACGATCGCCGCGAGATCCTCGCCGAGCGCGGGCACGAGGCGGCGCGGGTCGACAGGGTCGGTCGTGCGGATGCGCTCCAGCACCTTCGGCGTGCTCTCGCCCTCGAAGGGCCGCTGCAACGCCGCGAGTTCGTAGAGCAGCGCCCCGAGGGAGAACACGTCACTGCGCGCATCGACGTCGCGGGCGCGGCCCTCGGCCTGTTCCGGCGACATGTAGTAGGGCGTGC
>CAZSKV010000625.1:0-10581 GCA_964607495.1 uncultured candidatus Brocadiaceae bacterium | reverse complement strand
CTCGTGCCCCTGGCGCCCCTCGCCGCCGGTCTCGTCGACCGCTACCTCGCCGAGGTCCGACCTCGGCACCTGCGCGACCTCGACCGAGCCCAGGACGCACTCTTCCTGTCGCACACGGGGCGTCCCCTCGACCGCGCCCGGATCTTCCAGATCGTCCGCGTGGCGGCCGGACGTGCCGGCGTGAACGTGCCCTGCTCGCCGCATGCCCTGCGGCATGCGTTCGCGACCCACCTCGTCGCTGGCGGAGCCGACCTGCGCGTGGTGCAGGAGCTGCTCGGACACGCCTCCTTGGCCACGACCCAGATCTACACGCACGTCGACCAGACGCGCCTGCGCGACCTGCACCGAAGGTTCCATCCGCGGGGCTGAGAGGCCGGCGCCGGGGCTCGGGCGTTCAGCGGCTCGCCCCCTGGTGCAGGGCCGCGAACACGGTCTGCGCGACCTGCTGGGGCACGCCCGGGGTGCGCTGCAATTCCTCGAGCGATGCGGCGCGCAGGGCGGTCATCGAACCGAAGTGCCCGAGCAGCGCCCGGCGGCGCGCGGGGCCGACGCCGGGCAGATCGCTGAGTTCGCTCGCGATCCGGCCGCGCAGGTGGCGATGGTAGGTGATCGCGAAGCGATGCGCCTCGTCGCGGATCGCCGCGACCAGCAGCATCTCGGGACTGCCATCGCGCAGCGATTGTTCGCCCGCCGCCCCCGGCACGCAGAGCCGCTCGCCGCTGGCGCGCCGCGCCGCGCCGACGCCCTTGAGCCGGCTCTTCGCGAGCCCGGCCACGAGCACTTCGCCCTCGAGGCCGAGCTCGCGCACGACCTCGACCGCCCGCCCGAGCTGGCCGAAACCGCCGTCGACGAGCAGCAGATCGGGCAGCTCGTCGTCGTCCCGGGTCAGGCAGAGCGCGAGGCTGCGGCGCACCGCCTCCCCCATCGCCGCGAAGTCGTCGGCCGCGTGCGCCGGCGCGATCCGGAAGCGGCGGTACTGGCCCTTGTCGGGCTTGCCGCCGGCGAAACCCACGCGCGCGGCCACGGTCTCCTTGCCCTGCGTCGTCGACACGTCGAGGCAGTGGATGCGCTCGATCGGGCGCTCGCTGCCGAGCAGCGCTTCGAGGCGCGCCAGCCCGGCCTTGCGGCGCGCCGCGAGGTCGGCGGCCGCGGCGTCGAGCAGCTGCGCGTTGGCCTGCGCGAGTTCGAGCTGTCGGCGGCGCGCGCCGCGCTCGGGGACCGCGAGCTCGACGCGGCGGCCGCGCTTGTGCTCGAGCCAGGCGCGCAGGATCTCGTGCTCGGCCGGCAGCCGGGGCACGAGCACGGTCGCCGGCACATAGGGATCGCCGGCGTAGAAGCGGCCGAGGAAGTCAGCCAGCAGCAGCTCGTCCGGCACCTCGCTCGCGACCGTGAACCGGCGGCTCTGCTCGAGCTTGCCGCCCCGGAACGCGAGCACGGCCAGCGTCGACTCGGCGCCGCTGCGGTGCAGGCCGACCACGTCCAGGTCGCCGCTGCCCGCAGCGACCACCTGCTGCCGCTCGGCGACCGCTGCCAAGGCCTCGACCTGCTCCTTCAGGGCCTGCGCGCGTTCGAACTCGAGCGCCGCCGCGGCGCGCGCCATGTCCCGCCGCAGCTCGTCGAGCAGGGGTGCGGCCCCGCCGCGCAGGATCGCGCAGGCGCGCGCCAGCAGTTCGTCATAGGCGCTGCGCTCGATCAACCCGACACAGGGCGCCGGGCAGCGGCCGATCTCGTGCTTCAGGCAGGGCCGCGCGCGGTTGGCGAACACCGCATCCCGGCAATCGCGCAACGGCACCACCTTGTGCAGCAACCGCAGCGTGCGCCGGATCGCGGTCGCCGACGCATAGGGGCCGAAGTACTCGGCCTGGTCATCGGCCCGCCGGCGCACGAGACGGAACCAGGGCCAGGGCTCGCGGCGATCCGGGCGCAGCAGCAGGAACGCCTTGTCGTCGCGCAGCTTGACGTTGTAGACCGGCTTGCGCTTCTTGATGACCGTGTTCTCGAGCAGCAGCGCCTCCTGCTCGGTGCGCGTGGCCAGGAACTCGACGTCCTCGGCCTCGCTCTCGAGGAAGCGCAGCTGCGGCCGGCCATCGCCACCCGGGCGCAGGTAGGAGCGCGCGCGCTCGCGCAGGTTCGCGGCCTTGCCGACGTAGAGCGCCTTGCCGCCGCGGCCGAGGAACACGTAGATCCCAGGCCCGGTCGGAAACCGGTCGATGCTCGCCGCGATCCGCGCGTTCATGCCATCTCCAGATCGAGCTTCTCGAGCCGGAACACCTCGTCCCGCAGCGTCGCCGCCCGTTCGAAGTCCAGCGCCCGCGCCGCCGCGAACATCTGCTCGCGCGTCTGCGCGAGATGCGTCTGCAACTGCCGCCGGTCGGTGAAACGTCGTGGCGCATCCGGTGCGGCCGGGTCCCGCCGCGCGCCGCGGCCGCGCTTGCGCTGCGTCTTGTCCCCCGCCTGCGGATCCTCGGCGACGCCGCCGAGTTCCTCGAGCAACGCGCGCACCGCCTTCTGCACGGTGCGCGGCACGATCCCGTGCGCGGCGTTGTGTGCGAGCTGCTTGACCCGGCGCCGGCTCATCTCGGCCAGCGCGTTGCGGATCGAATCGGTCTCGCGGTCGGCATACATCACGACCTTGCCGGCGATGTTGCGCGAGGCCCGGCCGCAGGTCTGGATCAGCGAGGACTTCGAGCGCAGGTAGCCTTCCTTGTCGGCGTCGAGCACCGCGACCAGCGTGACCTCGGGGAGGTCGAGTCCCTCGCGCAGCAGATTGATGCCGACCAGCACGTCGAACACCCCGAGCCGCAGGTCGCGGATCAGCGCGGCGCGCTCCAGGCTCTCGATGTCCGAGTGCAGGTAGCGCACGCGCAGCGACAGGTCGCGCAGGTAGTCGCAGAGCTCCTCGGCGCTGCGCTTGGTCAGCGTCGTGACCAGCGCCCGGCCACCGCGTTCGATCGTCTGGCGCAGCTCGCCGACCAGGTCGTCGACCTGGCCGCGCGCGGGCCGCACGACAACCTCGGGATCGACGAGGCCCGTGGGCCGCACGACCTGCTCGGCCACGTGCTCGCCGCTCTTCGTGAGCTCGTACTGGCCGGGCGTCGCCGACACGAACAGCACCTGGTGCAGCAGGCTCTCGAGCTCGACGAACGCGAGCGGGCGGTTGTCGAGCGCCGACGGCAGCCGGAAGCCGTACTGCACGAGGGTCTCCTTGCGGCTCTTGTCGCCGAAGTACATCCCGCCGGCCTGCGGGACCGCGACGTGGCTCTCGTCGACCACCAGCAGGAAGTCCTCCGGGAAGTAGTGCAACAATGTCGCCGGCGGCTGGCCGGGCGCGCGCCCGTCGAGGTGGCGCGAGTAGTTCTCGATCCCGGTGCACACGCCGGTGGCGCGCAGCATTTCGAGGTCGTAGCGCGTGCGTTGCTCGAGCCGCTGCGCCTCGAGCACCTGTCCCCGGCCACGCAGCACCTGCAGGTGCGCGGTGAGCTCGGCCTCGATCGACGCACACGCGCGCTGCAGGCTCTGCTCCGGCGCCACGTAGTGTGAGGTCGGGTAGATCGTGATCTCCGCGATGGTCTCGAGCACCTCGCCGCGCAGCGGATCGACGAGGCAGAGCTGCTCGACCTCGTCGCCGAAGAGCTCGATGCGCACCGCGCGCTGCTCCTCGTACGCAGGGAAGATCTCGATCACGTCGCCGCGCACCCGGAACGTCCCGCGTTCGAACGCGAAGTTGTCGCGCCGGTACTGGATGCTGGCCAGCGCACGCAGCAGGCCGTCACGTGCCACCCGCTCGCCCCGCCGCACGCGCACCGAGAGCTCGCGATACCACTCTGGCGAACCGAGGCCGTAGATGCACGAGATCGAGGCCACGATCAGGACGTCGCGCCGTTCCATCAACGAGCGGGTCGCCGAGTTGCGCATGCGCTCGATCGCCTCGTTGATCGTCGCGTCCTTCTCGATGTACGTGTCCGTCGTCGGCACGTAGGCCTCGGGCTGGTAGTAGTCGTAGTAGGACACGAAGTACTCGACGGCGTTGCGCGGGAAGAGCGCCTTGAACTCGGCGTAGAGCTGCGCCGCGAGCGTCTTGTTCGGCGCCAGCACGAGCGTCGGCCGCTGCAACGCGGCAACCACGTGCGCGACCGTGAAGGTCTTGCCGGAGCCGGTCACGCCCAGCAGCGTGCAGCGCTCGACCCCTGCCTTCAGCCAGCGCGTCAGCTGGCCGATGGCTTGGGGCTGGTCACCCGCGGGCTGCAGATCGGTGACGAGCTCGAATCTCCCGGTCTGGCTCATGCGCGCGCGCAGTATAGGGGCCCCTGAGTTGACACCTTCGGCTGCGCAGGATTAGCGTGCCCTTTCCCGCCCCCGATCCGAACCAGCGCCCTACCAGGAGCCGACTCGCGTGGCCCATCGACGTTCCTCCTCTGCAAGCAACCGCAGCGCCGCCGGCCCCCGCGCCGGACGGGACGGCAAGATCGAGGTCTACTGCCCTGGATGCGGCACGGCCTACCGCCTGCCCGAGGACCAGCTCGAGGCGAAGATCAAGTGCAAGCAGTGCACGCGCCTCTTCTTCGCCAAGACTGCGACCAAACGGCCGAGCAAGGAGAAGGAGCAGAAGATGCTCTGGACGATCGGCGCGGTCGTGCTCGGGGCCGTGATCGTCGGCGTGGTGATCGTCAACATGGGCAAGCCGGAACCGGCGCCGGTGCGGTCCATGGAACGGGCCGACGCCAGGAAGCAGGTCGACCTCGGCGAGGGGAACCCACGCGTACAGGACGTCAAGAAGTGGGTGGTCGCGATGGGCGAAGCCAAGACCTTCGACATCGAGATGACCTGCGACCTCGGCAAGATGCAGGAGCGTTTCTCGATCGCGCCCGGGCGCCTGCTCGCGAACCTCCGTGGCGACGAACTGCTGCGCGTGAAGACCGAGGTCGTCGACGCCCTGACCAAGGGCGAGGACACCCGGCTGTTCCGTGAGCTCGAATGGTCCGACGGCAGGCTGACGGACGCGGCGATGGCCGAGGGCAGCACCGGCAAGGTCGAGGCCTACATGAACGCCCGCGACGACAAGAAGTGGCGCTCGGGCGGCACGCTGCAGCTGCTCTTCGCGATGGACGGCAACCAGGTGCGCGTGACCGGCTGGGACTGGGTGCAGATGCCCGAGCCCAAGGCCGAGCCCAAGCCGAAGAGCAGCCACAAGGCCCACGAGCAGATCGGCAAGGCCGAAGTCGTCACACGCAAGATCGGCGACGTCGAGAAGCAGGTCCGCGAGGCCAAGATCGTGCCGCTCGAGCATCTCGAAGGGACGCCGGCCGAGCTGCGCGCCGAGATCGACCGCTTGATCACCCAGCTCGTCGACCTCGAGCAGGTGCCGAAGGAGAAGAACAAGGTCAAGAAGCGCCTCTACGACCTCGGCAAGCCCGCGATCCCGCGGCTGCTGACCAAGTTCTACGAGATCCCCGGCAAGACCCCCGAGGAGCGCATGTCGCTGAACCTCGTCGCGCGCCAGCTGCAGGACATGACCGGCCAGGGCTTCGGCTACTCGCCCGACGAGATCTCGGCGACCGACGACATGCGGCTCTCGGCCCTGCGCCGGTACTACGCCTGGTGGACCGACAACCACGATCGCTGGATCGGACCGGTCTCCGCCGAGCCCGAGGACGAGGCGACCTTCGGCGGCGCGAAGCCGAGCCGGCCGAAGATGCCCGGCGAACCGGCCAAGCAGCCGCCCGCGACGCAGCAACCACCCGACGCCAACAAGCCGGGCGAGAAGAAGAACTGAACGCCCTCACCCCCGAGCCCGAACGATGAACCCGATCGCGATCCAGTGCGCCAATTGCGGCGCGAAGTACAAGCTGCCCGAGACCTTCACGGCCGCCAAAGCCAAGTGCAAGGCCTGCGGCAACCAGATCGACGTGGCCGCCGCGCGCGCGGCAGCCCCGCCGGCGGCCGCTGCTGCCCCCGCGCCGGCGCCGGCGACGCGCCCCGCCGCGGCCGAGAAGCCGGCCCCCAGCGCCAAGGCCGCCGCAGCCCCGGCGCGCGAACGCTCCGCGCACGCGAGCTCGCGCCGCGCCGGCAAGGAAGCCGCGGCGGAGGAGACCGGAACCGGACGGAAGAGCCGCTCCGGTCGCGGCGAGGGCAAGCACCACGCGCCCAAGAAGAACAACCAGATGGTCCTGTTCGCGGGGATCGGCGGCGCGGTGCTCGTGGGCGCGGTGCTGTGGTTCGTGCTCGGCGGCGACAAGCAGGCTCCCGCCGAGCCCAGCCCCAAGGTCGCGCAAGAACCCGCGAAGCCCCAGGAACCGCCCAAGCCCGCGGACGAACCCAAGGCGGATCCGGAGCCCGCGGCCACGACGCCTCCGGGCCAGCCGGCCGCGAAACCCGCCGACAAGCCGGCCCCGGCACCCACCGAGAAGCCCGTGGCTGCAACCGAGAAGCCACAGGAAGCCGCGGCCCAGAAACCCGAGAAGCCGAAGCCGGCACCGGCCAAGAAGCTGACCAGCAAGGACGAGGTGTACAACCCGGCGAAGGAGCTGCAGCCGCTGACCTACGAGGACTCGGTCACGGACGACCAGAAGAAGGAGGTCGAGGACCTGGTCGCGAGCATCGTCGAAGGCGGCATGCCCGGCATCCGCGCCAAGAAGTCGGTCGTGAAGATCGGCCACCGGGCGCTGCCGGCGATCATCAACCGGCTGCGCGAGGTCAACTACCTCGACTCCAGCCAGGCCATGACCGCCTGGGAACTCAACAAGCTGCTCGAGGAGATGGCGCTCGGCGTGAACGCCGGGTACCGCCAGGTGATGGACGGCGAGGCCGAGGATCTCGACAAGTCGGACTGGAACGCCAAGACCGTCAAGCAGTGGCAGAACTTCTACAACGTCCAGTACCCGACCGCCGAGAAGTGGAAGGAGCTGATCGCCAAGCGCAAGAATCGCAACGTCGAGGACAACAAGAAGCCCGACGACGGCGACAAGGGCTGAGCGCGCGCATCAGCTCAGGGCCTCGACGTTCCAGGCGGCGAGCTTCACGCCGTTCGCATAGACGTCGAGGATGCCGATCCCGGCATGCGGCAGGGTCAGGCTGATGCTGCGCGACAGCCGCATGCCGAGCATCGCGGCGGTGAAGCTCGAGATCAGCGCGCCCGCGAGCACGACGGCCAGCGTCCTGCCGGCCCCGGTCGGCGCCTGGTCCTTCCACCAGCCGAGCACACGCTCCAACGCCTGACCCAGGCTCTCGCCTGCAGGTGGCACGTGCTCGCCGAACTCGGCGAAGAAGTCGCGCAGGCGCTCCGGGTTCTGCTGCGCGATCTCGTCCCAGGGCCGGCCCTGCCACTCGCCCAGCTGCTGGTCCAGCAAACGGGCGTCGAGGCCGAGTTCGAGACCCTTCTGCGTGGCGATCGCCTGCGCCGGCTCACGGCACTGCGGTACGTCGGCAGCGAACACGGCATCGACCTGCACCCCTTCGAGCACCTGCAGCCATTCGAGTACCTTCGCCCGGCCACGCCGCGACAGCTCGGCTGCGCCACTGCCCACGGCCCGGTGCTGGTGGTCCGCCGCAAGTTCGGGATGCCGCAGCAGGATCAGGCGGCAGAAGTCCTCGGGATCGGGCAACACGCAGCGCAGGCTCGGCGACACGGCTGCGAGATTCAATGCCGCAGCCGGAGCAGGCTGGAAGCCCCGGACGGCAACCCGTATTCCTGCCGGTCTTTCGCTCGTGTTCGACATCCTGCGCACCGGCATCGATGGCCTCGATGCGATCCTCGGCGGCGGCATCCGCTATCCAGCGGACACCGCGGCTTTCCTCTTTGTCACGGGCGGTCCCGGCACCGGCAAGTCGATGCTCGGGCTGGAGATGGTCAGCCGCGCCTGGCTCGCGGCCGAAGACGGCGCGACCTGCCTCTACTACTCGGTCGAGCAGTCACCGGAGAGCCTCGCCAAGAAGCTCGAGGGCGACTTCGACTGGTACCGCGTGCCCGCCGAGATCGTGCCGCTCCCGCGCGAGGTGCCGCACAAGCTCTGCCTCGAGGCCAGGACGGCGCGCGGCCGCTCGCGCCTCGTGCTGACCCAGGCGATGCCGGGCGGCCTCAGCAAGCCGAGCGAGCGCGGCTCGGTCGTCGACGTCGACTGGATCCATGCGGAGATCGGCAACCACCGGATGGCCGGCCCGGTCAGCATGGTCTGCGTCGACAACGTCGGCCTCCTGCTGACCGACCTCGAGTACTTCGAGAAGCGGCGCGCGCTGCTGGAGACGCGCCGGATCCTGATGAGCTCGAAGGTGCACGGGATCTTCGTCTCCGAAGAGAACGACCCTCGCGACCTCAAGATGCCCAGCGCCGAGGAGTTCTCGACCGACGTGCTGATCCGGCTCGCGTTCCAGGAACAGCTCGACGCCTTCAAGGCCCGCACGATCGAGATCGTCAAGGCCCGGCATCAGTACTACTACCGCGGCCCCCACCACTTCTCGATCGCCGGCCGCGGCATCAACCGCGACATCTACCTCGGTGCGCGCAACGAACGCGGACCGGGCATCCACATCTACCCTTCGGTCGCGGCGCAGCTCTCGATCACGCGCGACCGCGCGCAGTTCGCGGTGCCGCAGCGTGGCACCGAGGTCGTCGACCTCGGGCATCCGGACATCAACGGCGCGTTCCTCGGCGGCACCGGACCGACCGCAGGCTCGTCGACGGTCCTGCTCGCCGAGCCCGGCACGCGCTACACCTACCTGGCGCTGCGCTTCCTCGCGGCCGGACGCCGCGCCGGACAGGCGACGCTCATGGTCTCCACCAAGGAGGACCAGGACGCACTGCGCCGGATCTGCGCGCGTGAGCCCGTGCTGCGCACGTCCTGTCTCGACGCGCAGGACCAGTTCCAGGCCGCGTTCGGCATCTACTACCTGCACCCCGAGTTCATCTCGCCGGGCAAGTTCACCTGGGACCTGATCCGGCTCACGCAGGTGTCGCCGAGCGGACCGATCCAGGGGCCGGCGCACCGTCTCGCGTTCGACAACATCTTCCGCCTGCAGGACCGCTTCCCGCTGATTTCCGAACAGGGGTTCCTGATCCCGGCCCTGCTCGACCTGCTGCGCTATCGGCACATCACGCCGCTCTTCATCGACCTCGTGCCGCCCGGCTCGGCGAAGGGCCGCGCCGACTTCAACCCGGCCAGCTACATGACGACCTTCGACAACGTGCTGCACCTCCATCTCGAGGACGAGCGCGGCACGCAGCGTCCGGTGCTGCGCGTGCTCAAGTCGACGGCGAACGACTTCGTGCAGACCACGATCCCGATCGACTACCGGCGCAGCTGAGTCTCGGCGCGCGCGGGCCGTCCAGGAGTCTGCGTCACGGGATGCGCCGCGCGCAATGCGCGGATGATTGTCCAGGTTCGAGCGGCGGCTCGGCGGCAACTCTGGATGAGTTGCATCGATTCGGTCGCGCGAAGATGGGCGAAGAGGCGCGCGTGCACCAGGCGATCTCGCCGCGAATGGCGATGCCGGCTGCGTTGCGGCGGACCTCGAGCACGAGCTTGGTCTCGCCGGCGTCCCTGCCGTCGTCGTCCAGGACCTGGACCCACGAGCGCACCACGATCTGGTCAGCGCCGCGGGAGGCCGTCTTGGGCCAGCGTGCCGCGACGATCCACGCGGTCGCTGCGCGGAGCAGGATCGCCGGGTCCACGGTCAGCGGTGCAGGCTCTCACGATTCCTGGATCGAGAGCGCCTTCGCCCTCGCGTCGAACTTGCCCTTGGCGGTCATCACGAGGATGACGTTGCTCAGAGCCGGCGAGCCGGACGTCGAGCTTGGTTTCCATCCTCGGTGATGCTTGCTCAGGTGCCCGGGGCGATGGCTTCGCGGGGACCCGAGGCGGTTGGGCGCCACTGGGTCCGCTGCTGCGGCTGAGAGCCAGACCCCAGGGCAGCTGCGGCTCTGTAACATCACGAGCCCGCTGTCCATTCCCCTGCTGCGAGCATGGCATTTCCGCACGCCATAGCACACCCAACGCTCCACGATGAGCCGGGAGAAAGAACCATGCACTCACTCGTCCTGCTCCTGTCGGGCGCGGCACTGCTCTTGCCGGCCCTGGTCTCTGCCCAGCGCACGATCTACGTGGATGGCACCAGCACCAACTGCCCGGGCACGGGAAGCGCCAGCAACCCCTTCTGCCGGATCCAGACCGCGATCCAGTCCGCCAGCAACGGGGACACGGTCCTCGTGCTGCCGGCCGCCTACCGCGAGAACCTCGACTTCCTCGGCAAGGCGATCGCCGTGCGCGGCCGCGAGGGTCCGCGTCTGACGATCCTCGACGCGGGCCAGAGTGGCTCCGGCGTCGTGTTCGACAAGGGGGAAGGATCGGCGTCGATCCTCGCCGGGTTCACGATCCAGAACGGTACCGGCACGCTGATCCCGATCTTCAGCGGCTCGGGCCTCGTCGGCGGCGGAATCCTCTGCCGGCAGACCTCGCCGACGATCTCGCAGGTCGTGCTGACATCCAACCGGGCTGCGTACGGCGGCGGCATCGGCGGCGTCTACGCCTCACCGGTCCTGACCGACGTCGTGATGCGCGGCAACGTCGGCACCGCCAATGGCGGCGGTGC
>CAZSKV010000624.1:0-11161 GCA_964607495.1 uncultured candidatus Brocadiaceae bacterium | reverse complement strand
AATCATGGGAATCCTTCCGCCAGGGAGCGGCTGTTCGTCGGCGGCTCCTTGGGCTCAGGATTTCACGAGGTGGTCCTCATCGGATTCTCTACCGCCGACTGAGCTCCAGAATCTTCTCCACCACCGACGGATCCGCCAGCGTCGTCACGTCACCGAGGTCCTCGGTCTCGCCGGCGGCGATCTTGCGGAGGATGCGGCGCATGATCTTGCCGGAGCGGGTCTTCGGCAGCGCGGCGACGATCATGATCTTGTCGGGCACGGCGATGCCGCCGATCGCCTGCCGCACCTGCTCCTTCAGCGCGCCGGCGAGCTCGGCATGGTTCGCGCCGGCGAAGCCCGCGGCCGGCATCACGTAGGCGAAGATGCCCGTGCCCTTGAGATCGTGCGGGAAGCCGACGACCGCGGCTTCGGCAGCCGCCTCGTGGCCGACGAGCGCACTCTCGATCTCGGCCGTGCCGAGCCGGTGGCCGGAGACGTTGAGGACGTCGTCGACACGCCCGGTGATCCAGTGGTAGCCGTCCGCGTCGCGGCGGCAGCCATCGCCCGTGAAGTAGACGCCCGGGAAGGTCGCGAAGTAGGTCTGCACGAAGCGCGCATGGTCGCCCCAGATGGTGCGCGCCTGACCGGGCCACGGGGCTGCGATGCAGAGGTTGCCGCTCACTTCGTTGCCGGCGATCTCCTTGCCCCGGTCGTCGACGAGCACCGGCCTGACGCCGAAGAACGGCAGCGTCGCCGAGCCCGGTTTGCAGGCCGTGGCCCCGGGCAGGGGCGTGATCAGGATGCCGCCGGTCTCGGTCTGCCACCAGGTGTCGACCACCGCGCAGCGGCCGCCACCGACCACGTCGTGGTACCACTTCCAGATCTCCGGGTTGATCGGCTCGCCGACGGAGCCGAGCACGCGCAGGCTCTTGCGCGCTGCGCGGGTCACGTACTCGTCGCCGGCCTTGGCGATCGCGCGCAACGCGGTCGGCGCGGTGTAGAAGATCGAGATCGCGAGGTCGTCGACGAGCTGCCAGTAGCGGCCTGCGTCGGGATAGGTCGGGATCGACTCGAACATGACCGTCGTCGCCCCGTTGCAGAGCGGGCCATAGACGATGTAGCTGTGGCCGGTGATCCAGCCGACGTCCGCCGCGCAGCAGTAGACGTCGCCCTCGTGCCAGTCGAACACGTACTCGTGCGTCGTCGCCGCGTAGACGAGGTAGCCCGCGGTCGTGTGCAGGAGGCCCTTCGGCTTGCCGGTCGAACCCGAGGTGTAGAGCACGAAGAGCGGCGCTTCGGCGTCCATCGGCTCGGGCGGGCAGTAGGCGCGCTGTCTGGTCATCTCGCCGTCGAGCCAGTGATCGCGACCTTGGTGCATCTCGACTGCCGTGGCCGTGCGCCGCGCCACCAGCACGGCATCGATCGGCAGGCCGTCGAGCGCCCGGTCGACGGTCTTCTTGAGCGGCACGACCTTGCCGCCGCGCAGTCCTTCGTTGGCCGTGATCACGACCCGGCAGCCCGCGTCGAGGATGCGATCGCGCAACGACTCGGCCGAGAAGCCGCCGAACACCACCGAGTGCACGGCGCCGATCCGGGCACACGCGAGCATCGCGTAGACGGTCTCCGGGATCATCGGCATGTAGATGCAGACCCGGTCGCCCTTGCGTACGCCGTGGGCGAGCAGCACGTTCGCGAGCCGACACACCTGCTCGTAGAGCTCGTGGTAGCTCACGTGCCGGTACTCGCCCGGGGCATCCCCCGCCCAGAGGATCGCGGTCTGTTTGCGTCGCTTCTCGAGATGCCGGTCGACGCAGTTGAAGGCGACGTTCAGCTTGCCGCCGAGGAACCAGGCGCACTCGCCCCGCGCGAAGTCCCCTTCGTAGACCGTGTGGTACGGCTCGGAGAACGTGACCCGCGCCGCTTCCCGATCCCAGAAGGCGGCCGGGTTGGCCAGCGAGAGCGCATAGAGGCGCGCGTAATCGGCCTGGCTGCCGATCTTGGCGGCAGCTGCGATCGCGGGCTTCGGGGGATAGAGCGGAGGCGTCATGGCTGCGCAGTGTCGCCAGCGCGGGCGCGCAGGAGAAGAACTTCGCGCCGCCGGCCCGGCTCAGCGCCAGCGCACGACGATCTGCAGTGCGCTCGCTTCCGGCGCCTTGCGCACGAGGCGCAGCTCGAAGCCGTCGCGGCTGCGCAACGCCAACGAGGCCGGCGCGGCCAAGGCAACCGGGGTCAGGTCGACGATCGGCCTGGTCTCTGGACCGGTCACGACCGCACGCGATCCGCTCAGCCACAGCACGCTCCCGCCGGGCAGCAGGTAGCCGCCCGCGGGACCGGCGCGCGCGAACGGGGCCAGCGCCGCCTGCACGGGAGCGAGCGCGGACAACTCCTGGATCGCCACCCATTCCCGCACGCTGCCGCCCATCGCGAACGCGCACCGGCTGCCGAAGCATGCGAGCACGGCCTCGGCGAGGCCGAGCGGAGCGCTCGGCAGCAGCCCGCTCATCCAGCCGCTGTTCGGATCGTTGCTCTCGCCGAGCACGCGCACGATCGCGCGGCAGACCTCGAGATCGAGGTTCGCCTCGAGTTGCAGCCATGGCTCGAACGGCAGCTGCGGCAGCAGTCCGCCCGGCTCCTGCGGCGCCGCGAGCGCGGCGCCGATCCCGGCGCGCGTCCCGGTCGTCTCGAGCACGCCTTCGCCGACCCAGCCGCCCGCGTCCTCGCGCAGGGCGAGCGTCAGGTAGCGCAGCCCCGGCCAGAACAGCGCGGTCGCCACACGCTCGCGCAGGACCTCCGGTGCTTGCGCGAGGTTGCGCCCGAGCCAACGCTCGAGCAGCCGCGGATCGACGAAGAGCCCGGTCCCGGAGGCACCGCTGACCTGCCAGGCTTCGCGGAACTCGGTCGATTCGGCGAGGCTCTTCCAGGCGACGCGGGTGCGCGGTTCGCTCACGTAGGCGATCAGGTCCTCGCGCACGACCGGCGCGAGCGGCAACCGCCCGAGGTGGGGTCGCAGCGCGGCGCGGACCTTGGCCTGCAAGGCATTGTCAGCGCCCCAGAGCACGACCGCGGTGTCGCCCGGAAGCGTGGCGGCGAACGCCGGCAGGCCGCCGGCGCCGGCCTCGCGCTGGCAGCCGGCAAGGAACCCCAGACCGAGTACGGTCAGGGCTGCGCGCGCACCCATTGCACGAGCGTGCGCACGGCCGTGCCGGCGGCGCCGCCCCTGTAGTAGTCGCGCGTGCGTTGATCCCACGCCGTGCCGGCGATGTCGAGATGCGCCCAGGCCGTGCCCTCGACGAAGTAGGACAGGAACGCCGCGCCCGCGATCGTGCCGTTCCCTGCGCCCGGCGAGTTGATGTTCTGCAGGTCGGCGTACTTCGACTTCATCTGCTCGCGGTGCGGCTCCCAGAGCGGCAGTTCCCAGAGCGGCTCGTCGGCCGCCTTGCCGGCCTCGATCACCGCCTGCACGAGCTTGCTGTCGGTGCCCATGATGCCCGCGCATTCGTGACCGAGGGCCGTGATCACGGCCCCCGTCAACGTCGCGAGGTCGAGCATCTGCGCGGGCTCGTAGTGCTTCTTCGCGTAGGCCAGCGCATCGGCGAGCACGAGCCGGCCCTCGGCGTCGGTGTTCAGCACTTCGATCGTCGTGCCATCCATCGCGGTCACGACGTCTCCTGGTTTCTGCGCGGCCGCATCGGGCATGTTCTCGACGCAGATCGCGACGCCGACGATCCGCGTCGTGAGCGCGAGATCCGTGAGCGCGCCATGGCGGATCGCATGGAACAGGCCGAGCACCGCGCCCGCGCCGCACATGTCCATCCGCATCTCGTCCATCTTCGCGGACGGCTTGATGCTGATGCCGCCGGAGTCGAAGGTCAGGCCCTTGCCGACCACGCAGACCGTGCGCTTGAACCGCTTCGGCGCGTGCTCGAGCAGCACGAGCTTGGGCGGCAGCACCGAGCCCTTGGTCACGCCGAGCACGGCGCCCATCTGGTGCCGTTCGAGGTCGGCGCGCTCGAGCACGCGGACCTTGACCTCACGGCCCGCGAGCTTCTTCGCGGCATTGGCCATCCACGCCGGCGTGCACAGATTGGGCGCCATGTTCTCGAGGTCCCGCGCCCAGCAGGTCGCCTCGGCCCCGATCAGGCCCTGCGCGAAGCCGGCGGCGAACGCACGCCGGTGCTTGCCGGTGTAGCCGACCTGCACGTCCTGCCCGAAACGGTGCTTGGGCGGGTGTTTGCTCGGCGGCTGGAAGCGGTAGGCCCCGAGCACCAGACCCTCGGCGACCGCGCGCCCCGCGGCCTCGGGATCGAGGTTCGCGTGGTCGTGCGTGCCGACCAGGAGCGTGCAGGTCCTGGCCTTGCAGGCCTCGGCCCGCGCCTGCGCGATCGCCGCGACCTGGCGCAGGCGCTCGGTCGTCAGGTCCTTGCGCTTGCCGAGGCCGACGAAGGCCAGGCGCTTCGTGCCGGCCCTGGCCTCTGGATAGAAGCTGCTGGTCGCCCGGAACTCGGCGGCCAGGTCGCCGGTCGCGCGCGCGGCCTTGACCGCCGATCCCAGGGACTCGTGCGGGTCCGGCGCCTCGCCATCGAGCGCGAATGCGACCGTCAGATCCGACTTCGGGAGTTTGGTGAGGGCAGGCAGCAGGCGGGCTTTCATGGAGCCCTGAGGTTTACTGCCCTGGCCCGCTCACCGCACGATCAACTCCTGCGCCTCCCCGGTCGTGTAGCCGAGGCCGTTGGCCGCCGCATCGCGCAGCCACGGCTGCGCCATCAACCGGCCGCCGACCAGCGCCTGCGAGTTCGGGATCGGCAGCGGCACCTGGAAGGAGCCCGACGCATCGAGCACGATCGGCAGCGTGAGCAGCAGGTCGGTGTTCAGCCAGCAGCCCGGCATGTTCAGGCTCGTCAGATCGAAGGGCAGCGGCTGGGTGCCGATCAACGTGCGGCTGGCGCCGAGCAGCAACCAACCAGGCGCGGCCGGCAGGCCGTTCCTGACATCGAAGCCGAACGCGGCGTTGCCGAGCGAGGGCAGCGCCACGAACCCGAGGCCGGGGAGCTTGCCGTTCGAGCCCTTGCAGGCGGTGCCGTGGAAGATCACCGCCGCGAGCGCGAGCGGACTCACGTCGAGGTCCTGGATCTTGTTCGGCGTGGTGCAGATCGGCGTGATCAGCTGCGGGAAGAGCCAGATCTCGTTGCGGTCGGTCGCGAAGAACGGCATCGAGGTGACCGGATCGGTCACGATCGCGGTGATCGCGCCCTTGTTCGGCGAGGCGAAAGGCGAGTGCGCACCGCTCGCGATCGCGACCGCGATCACGTCGCCGTTGGCGGCGCCGCAGAGCAGCTGCGGCCCCATCGCGGTCAGCGACGTCAGCGCCGGATAGCTCGTGCCCAGCGTGCGCGGGGCGAGCGTCGCCACGTCGATCTCGACGATCGTGCTGGCGACGGAGGTGCCCTTGGTCAGCGCGTAGACCTTGGCGCCGGCCAGTGCCAGGTCGAACGCACTCGGCAGCGGCAGCACCTGCGTCGCCTGGCCGCCCGGCAGCGCAGTCTTCCAGACGCCGGCATTGGTGCTCCCCGGCAGCGTGAACCACAGGTCGGTTCCGACCACGATGTACCGCCCCACCTGACCGGTCACACCGGTGACCGACTTGGTCGTCTGCGTCGCGATCCGGGTCCCGGTCAGACCGAAGCGCGTGATCGGAGGTCCGAGCGAGACCGCGATCCCACCCTGCAGGTAGACCGCGCCCCGATCGTTCGGGTCGATCGCAACCGTCAGCGCATTGCGCATGGGCGCGACCGTGGAGTTCGGATCCGGGATCAAGAACGAGGAGACGCCGGTCGTGGGATCGACGATGCGCAGGCCCGGATTCGTTGCGGCGTACGCTTCTCCCACCCACAGATAGCGGAACGGCATCTGCGCCGAGAGGGCGGCGCAGAGCAACCAGGGCACGAGCAGGGAGGGTTTCATGGGTCGTTGTGCGGCTCTTCTACACCGGCTCCTGCCCGGCCGGCAGGTCCCCCACCCAGCGGCTGCCACCACCTCCCGTGAGCTCCTCGCGCTTGAAGATCGGAGCTTCGTGCTTCAACCGGTCGATCAGGAAGCGGCAGGCGGCAAACGCGGCGTCGCGGTGCGCGGCGGCCACGCAGATCACGACCGAGGCCTCGCCGACCGGGACCAGACCGAGGCGATGTGCGATCCGCGCCCGGCCGATCGGCCAGCTCGCGGCGGCCTGGGCGAAGAGGCGCTGCGCGATCTCGGTGGCCATCTCGGGGTATGCCTCGTAGGCGAGCGAGACCACGCCGGCGCCCGCGTGATGGTCCCGCGTGACCCCGGCGAAGGTCACGACCGCGCCATCCTGGTCGGTGCGCACTTCCGCCTCGAGCTGCCGGGGGTCGAGCCGTGATTCCGTGAGTTCGAAGCGGAAGCGCGCAGACATGCTCAACCTCCCGAGATCGGGGGAATGAAGGCCACCTCGTCGCCAGCCTCCAGCATGCGTGTGGCTGGCGCGTAACCGCGGTTCACGGCGCACGCACAGCGCAGGCGGCCGAACTCCGGCCAGCGCGCGGCGAGCAGCGCGCGCACACCGGCCACGGTCGTGCCATCCTGCACTTCGAGCTCGAGCCGGTCCTGGCCGAGCACCTCGCGGACCGAGGCGAAGCAACGCACCGTGATCTGCATGCGGGCGCGCTCTTCTACCCGCGGGCCGCAGCCGCGGGAACGGCCCTGGCTGCATCCGCCCGACCTGATGGCTGCCCCGCCCGCGGCTTCAGGGCTCCTTCCGCAGCTGTGCGAACATCTTCCGGATGTCCGCGGCGCCGCCGATCGTGACCAGCACGGCCAGCAGCAGGAACACACCGACACCGCCCAGGAGGACGATCTTCCAGAGCAGGGCCCAGGCCGCGATGCTCATGATGCAACCTCCGTCTTGCGATCCGGGACGAGCAGCGAGCCGAGCAGCAGCGCCAGGAGCGCCAGGGCGAGCGTGCCGAGGCCGACCCACGCTTCCGCGATCTGCACGCCGAGCGCCTTCTGCACCGGCTTGAGCCCCAGCAGCGCCGAGAACCCGCAGAGCAGCGCCAGGGCGGCGCCGCAGGAGCTGGCGCCGCGCCAGTAGATCCCGCACACCAGCACCGGGATCGCGCCCGTGAAGTAGATCGCCCCGGTGATGCCGAGGTAGTCCCAGACATCCGTGCCGGGATCGAAGAAGAGGCCGAACCAGAGCAGCCAGCCGCCGACGAGCAGCACGAAGAGCCGGGTCAGCGCGATCTCCGCCCGCGGCGAGAGGCCACCCGGCTTGAACGGCGCGACGATGTCGCGCGTGATCGACGAGGCCCAGGTGATCAGGTAGCTCGACAGGTTCGACATGAACGCCGCCAGCATCGCCGCGACGATCAGGCCGAGGAAGCCGGACGGCACCGTGCCGCGCACGTAGAGCGGGAACGCGAGCAGCGTGCTGGTCGCCTCCCCGCCGGGCAGCCGGAACGCCTCGGGACGCCCGGCGAGCTGGTCCTTGGCCCAGGTGCTGCCGACCTGGAACTCGGCACCCTGCTGCACGAGCCATACGAACGCGCAGATGCCGACGAAGTACGGCAGCAGGAACCGGATCAGGAACGTGACCGAGGCCAGCATGAACTGCCGGCGCACGACCCCCTCGTCCTTCGCGGCGAGCGCGCGCGCGACCGAGGTCGGCCAGATCGCGCAGGACACCAGCCCGAGCACCGCCTGCCAGCCGATGTACGGGGCGCCGAAGCCGGAGCCGGCGACGGTCGGATCGAAAGCCGCGGGGCCGCGGGTGGCCGTGAACACGCGCACGAGGCCGTCCCACGAGAAGCGCTGCCAGCCCAGATAGACGAGGGCGAGCAGGCCGATGGACACCACGACGAACTGCACGTAGTCGGTCAGCACCACCGAGACCATGCCGCCGAGCATCGTGTAGAGCAGCACGATCCCGAGCAGCACGACCATGGTCAGCAGCAGGCCGGCGCCCTGCGGATCCATGCCGGTCACGCCAACGACGAAATCGGCGCCGACGCGCAGGAAGAGGCCGAAGTTCAACACGCCGCCGCAGATCAGCAGGATGCCGCCGAGCACCCGCGTGCGCTTGCCGAAGCGCTTCTCGTAGAACTCGGGCACCGTCACCACGCCGGCCCGCCGCAGCGGCACGATCACGAAACCGGAGAGCCCGACCAGCAGGGCCACGAGACCGGCGATCACCGCGATGTGGAAGGCCGCGAAGCCGCCGGAGAAGCCCTTCTGCGCCGAGTACATGATCGTGATCAGCGCGAGCTCGGAGCCGGTCAGCGTCGCGATCGCGAGCCAGGTGCCGAGGCTGCGGCCGGCGACCATGAAGTGCGCGACGCCCTTGACGTGCCGGTTCGCCAACACGCCGACGGCGGTCGTCAACAGCAGATAGACGAGGACGATGGCAGTGTCGAGCCAACCGAGTTCGAGACCCGGACCCGGCGCTGACGAGGCGGCATCGAGCATGTGGACGCCGACAGTAGCGGGCGGGCAGGCCCGGCGTCGAGCGCGCCAGCTTGCCGATCCCGCCGCCGCGGCATAGCCTTCTGGTCTCATCCCTGGGCCGCGGTCGCGGCTGCCTTCCCTGATCTTCTGCCTTCCAAGGAGTCGCAGGAGCCCTCCCATGCTGTCCCTCGCCTCGTCTCTCGTGTTCGGCCTGTGCCCGCAGGGCATCCCGAATCCTCCTGTCGTCATCAACGAGTTCCAGTACGACGAGTACACGCGCGCCGTGGACGTCTCCGAGTACGTCGAGCTCTACAACCGCAGCGCCGCCCCGGTGGACATCTCCGGCTGGACGCTGACCAACCACGACGTGGCCGCCGCCAACACGCTGGTCTACACGGTCCAGGCGAACACGATCCTGCAGCCAGGCCAGTACTGGGTGATGGGCGCCTCGGGCGTGACGAACGTGAACCAGGTGCTGGCGCTCCTGCCCGGCCAGACCGAGATCCTGCGCAACGACAACAACGCCCTCGCGCTGCGCAACCTTGCGAACGTGCTCGTCGACACGGTGGCCTACGAGGCGAACAAGGCCACGCTCGGCAATCCGGCGCTGCAGGAGGGCGACGGGATCTGGGGCAACTTCCAGTGCACGCCGAGCTACGAGTCGAGCTGGTCGCGCGCGCGCGACGGCCATGACACCAACAACAATGGGCGGGACTTCCGGATCCAGCCGTGGACGCCCGGCACCACGAACACGCTGAATCCGCGCCCGAGCTACTTCGACATCTTCGATCAGTACACGGTCGGCGCCGTGCTGACCGAATGGGGCGGCGCGTTCAAGCCGGCCCGGGCGATCGATCCGACGCAGCTGCAGGCCCCGAACCCGAACGTGATCCCTGCCTCGCCCCAGGGCGGCAAGGCCGCGATCTTCTGGGACGAGACCGGCGGCGGGAACATGAACATGCTGCTCGCGGACATCCGCGAGGACTGGCTGTTCGAGGCCTACGTCTATTTCGACGCGCTGCTGCGGCCGGCCGGCGAGTACGAGAGCTGGGGCATCGGCGCGCAAGGCGGCACCTGCTCGTTCTTCAACCACCCGGATCCGTCGCGCACCCTCTACACGACCCCCGCGGCGAACGGCAACTCGGGCGTCGCCTGGGTCTACCAGATCACCTCGACCGGCGGCTGGCTCTACCTCGTCGACCACAATGACGGCGGCAAGGACCATGTGCTGCTCGGCAAGATCCAGATCCAGCAGGGTGTGAACGACGGCTGGCAGCGCCTGCGCCTGCAGGCGAAGGGCCGGCGCGTCGAGGGCATCTTCGGCGGCGCCTACGGCACCTCGGCCGGCACCCACATCTCGGGTTACATGACCAATCCGGCGGCCGGCGGTCTCTATGTCGGCTACCGCGAACTCATGGTCAACAACGGCGCGACGCGTCCGCTGACCATGGACCTGGTGACGATCGCGTCGCCGGTGTTCGGCGAGGGCGAGGTCGGCAACGCCGTCGCCACGACCAAGGGCACGCCGACCCTGACCCCGAACGGCTTCCCGATGCTCGGTTGGGCCGGCTACCAGGTCGACGGTTCCGGCCTCGCGCCGAACAGCCAGTCACTCTACGTGATCGGCGGCACGCAACTCGGCGCACCGATCCACCTCGGCGCGATCGGCGGCCAGCAGGGCTCCTACGTCTACATCAGCCTGGATGCGCCCTTCGCGGTGCCGACCAACGCCAACGGCCTGTCGAGCCTGCCGCTGCCGCTGCCGAACAACTCCGCGCTGCAGGGTGCTGCGATCTACCTGCAGAACTTCGACGTCGACCTGGCACTCGCGCTGCCACTGCCGGTCGGCAACTCGAAAGCCCTGAAGCTGACGCTCGGGCTGTGACCCCGGCCCGGGCAGCGCCGCGCACCTGGCTCGGTCTCGCGACCGTGGCGGTCGCGGTCGCTGCCGGGTTCGCACCGCTGCTCTCGGTCCAAGTGGACCCGCTGCTCCTCGGGACCCTGGGTGGCGCATGGGCCCTGGTGGCCCTGCTCGGCCGCGGTCGCAGAGTACCCGGCTGGGCTGTCGCCCCGGCCACGGCCCTCGGCTTCGGCTTCGGCTGCGCGCTGCTCCCTGGATTGTGCTGCTCGTTCCCGGGCCAGGCGCAGGTCGACTTCCGCATGCGCGGTAACCCGCAGGTCGATCTGGCCCGCGGCCCACTCCTCGAGGCCCCCCCGGCGCCGGCGCCGCCGAGCGAATCCCAGCGCAACCTGGTCCCGGTCCGGTGCAGCGGCCTGCCCTGGCCCGGCGTCGTCTCGCTCTGCGGCGGTGCCGACATCGGGCGGGTGCCCTTCGCGCGCGGCGTGCACGCCCTGCTCGTGAACTGGCTGGTCCTCTCGGCGCTCGCGTGGGTCGTGCTGCGCCGGTTCCTGCGCGCGCCTGCGGGCTCCCTGCTGCTGCTGCTCGGGCCGCTCTACGCGATGTGTGCCGCGCTCGCCGGGAGCGTGCGGTTGCTGCTGCTCTTCGATTGAGCGGCGGCGCGGGCCCTACTTCGCGCGCAGGCTCAGCACCCACCCGCGCGTCGAACCCACGACGATGCGGTCGGCGACGCGGACGGGATCGGCGACCACGTAGCCACCGAGCCCGACCCGCTGCACGACCTCGCCCTTCGTGAGGTCGGCGACCACCAGCTCGCCGCGCATCGTGCCGACGTAGGCATGGCCGTGCTCGACGAGCGGTGTG
>CAZSKV010000623.1:0-3196 GCA_964607495.1 uncultured candidatus Brocadiaceae bacterium | reverse complement strand
GAACAGTTCCTCGTAGGTGCCGATCGTGCCGCCGAGCGGGCCGAAGATCTTCACGTTCTCGTGCGCATCGTTGCCGGCGATCGCCGCCATCGGGCCGCGCGCGCGGATCTGCTCGTCGTAGCGCAGCAGGTTCTGCGCCGGGCGGTCGGTCAGCGAATACCAGAGGTCCCGGTTCGCCATGAAGAGCCCCTTGAGCGCGAGCTCGGGCTTGTTCGCGGCCTGCGCCGCGGCATGCAGGTTCACGATCTCGATGCCGCCGAGTCCATCCGTGGTCCAGGTCGCGTAGCGCTCGGCGTGGCCGACGAAGGCGAGGCCGCCCTGGGCGTGGATGTCGGCGATGATCTCGGCAGTCGTGGGCTTGGGGCGCACGTAGTGGCGCAGCGGAAACGCCAACAATGTGCCGTCGGGTGCGCGCATCTCGGCGCCGACCACGAAGAGCGTCTGGTCGACGAAACCGCGCCGGCCCCGCGCGACCGAGTGCGGCGTCTGGTGGTCGGTCATCACCACGAAGTCGATGCCGACGTTCTTGCAGGCCGCGGCGATGTCCTCGATGCGGCCCTTGCTGTCGTGCGAGAGGTAGCTGTGGCAGTGCACGACCCCCTTGAGATCGAGCAGGCCGCTCTCGTCGTCGCGGCGTTCGGTGAACGGCGCGAAACCCGCGGCCGGCCCGCGCATCGTGGTCAGCGCGGCACAGCCCGGGAGCAATGCGAGGAGCAGGAGGACGCAGTGAGTGTTCAAGAGCGAACCGGGATCATGCCAGAAGGCGCGATGGCGTGGGGCCACGTGCCAGGCCCAACGGACCTGCCTTCGGCAGGATCGGTCCGGCGCTTGACCCGCCTGTCTCCGGGTGTGGCTGGCCTTCCGCCGCCATCGGCCGGACCTATACTGGCCCTGCCTCGCCTTCCTTCCCTCCTGGAGACCCCCACCATGCGGCATCGCATCCATCCTGCCTGTCTTTCCGGCGCAGCCCTGTCCCTGCTCGCAGTCCTGTCGCCCGCGCAGGGACTGGTCAAGGACATCAACACGCAGCCGCTGCAGTACCCTTCGTCGTCCTACCCCGACAGCTTCGCGAAGGTCGGCCCCTACGCCTACTTCACGGCCTACGAGCCGGGCACCGGCACCGAGCTCTACAAGACGTTGGGGCTGCCGGGCACGACTTCGCTGGTCCGCGACATCCGGCCGGGTGCGAACAGCTCCGGGGCCTACGAACTGTACGCGGCGGGCACGATCGTCTACTTCTCGGCGAACGACGGCAGCAACGGCACGGAGCTCTGGCGCAGCGACGGGACTCCGATCGGCACCTACATGGTCAAGGATGTTGCGCCCGGTCCGAGCAGCTCGTCCCCAGCCGACTTCACGTTGGTGGGAACCACGTTGTTCTTCACCGCCAGTGACGGCACCAACGGCTGGGAGCTGTGGAAGACCGATGGCACGAGCGCCGGGACGGTCATGGTCAAGGACATCTATCCGGGGATGACCGGCACGGCGCCCAACAGTTCCTACCCGTGGCAATTGACGGCCCTCGGTGGCTTGCTGCTGTTCCAGGCCGACGACGGCACGATGGGCTCGGGCGTCGAGCTCTGGAAGTCGGACGGCACGGTCGCTGGTACGGTCCTGGTGAAGGACATCAATCCGGGCGGCGCCAACGACTCGTGGCCCGACTACCTGGTGGCGGTCGGCGCGCAGATCTTCTTCGCGGCGGATGACGGCGTGACTGGATACGAGCTCTGGAAGAGCGATGGCACGACGGCTGGCACGGTGCTGGTCAAGGACATCAATCTCGCCGCCGACTCCTACCCGTACTACCTGACCGCGGTCGGCGCGAACGTGTTCTTCGCGGCGGACGACGGCACATACGGCTACGAGCTGTGGAAGAGCGACGGCACGGCGGCGAACACGCTGCTCGTCAAGGACATCAACACGACGGGCGACGCGAACGTCGACCAGCTGACCGCAATCGGCGGCACATTGTGGTTCACGGCCGACGACGGCGTGACGGGCTACGAGCTGTGGAAGAGCGATGGCTCGATCGCGGGCACGGTGCTGGTCAAGGACATCGCGACGACGGCCGCAGCGCCCGACTCCTACCCGTCGTTCTTCGTGGGGCTCGGGGGCGCGGTCTACTTCTCGGCCGACGACGGCGTGATCGGGGGCGAGCTGTGGAAGAGCGACGGCACGACGACTGGCACGGTGGTGGTCAAGGACATCTATCCTGGCACCAACGGCAGCTATCCCTACTGGCTGACGGAAGTGAACAGCCAGATCGTGTTCGGCGCCGAAGACCCGGTCGTCGGCTACGAGCTGTTCCGTTCCGACGGCACTGCGGCTGGAACCGGCGTGCTGACGGACATCGATGCTTCGCCGGCCAGCTCCTCGCCCACCTCCATCACGAACTTGATGGGCCTCGCGATCTTCCGCGCCAACGACGGGCTCAGTGGCAACGAACTCTGGAGGTCGGACGGCACGGCCGCCGGCACGCTGCTGCTGAAGGACATCTACCCCGGCACGTCGAGCTCCTCGCCGGCGAACTTCGCGGTGGTCAACGGCATCTGCTACTTCAGCGCCAACGACGGGGTCAACGGCACCGAGCTCTGGAAGACCGACGGGACGCCGGCGGGCACCGTGCTCGTGACCGACATCAATCCCGGCGTGGCTTCGAGCTCGCCGACCGCGCTGGTCAACTGGAACGGCACGCTCTGGTTCTCCGCGTTGACGGCGGCCAACGGCCGCGAACTCTGGAAGAGTGACGGCACGCCCGCCGGAACGGTGCTGGTCAAGGACATCAACACCACGACCTCGAGTTCCTCGCCGAACAACCTGACGCCCGTCGGCAGCACGCTCTTCTTCACGGCGCTCCTGACCGGACAGGGCACCGAGCTCTGGAAGACCGACGGCACGACTGCGGGCACGGTCCTGGTCAAGGACATCAACGCCGGCTCGGCGAGCGGCACCCCTGCCACGCTCGTGAACGCGGCGGGCACGCTCTACTTCAGCGCCCTCGACACCATCGCCGGACGTGAGCTCTGGAAGAGCGATGGCACGCTGGCCGGCACGGTCCTGGTCAAGGACATCGTCGCCGGCACGACGAGCGGGAATCCGACCGGGCTCGCGGCGGTCGGACCCACGCTCTTCTTCATCGCCAACGACGGACTCACCGGCAACGAGCTCTGGAAGAGCGACGGCACGGCCGCCGGCA
>CAZSKV010000622.1:0-2204 GCA_964607495.1 uncultured candidatus Brocadiaceae bacterium | reverse complement strand
CTCGCGCAGCGGCGGCACGGTCATCACCATGCCCTGGAGGCGGTAGTAGAGATCCTCACGGAATTGGCCGCGGTCGACGAGCTCGCGCAGGTTGCGGTTCGTGGCCGCGACCACGCGCACGTCGACCGGCACCGGCGCGGTGCCACCCACGCGGTCGACTACGCGCTCCTGCAGCACGCGCAGCAGCGTGATCTGGACCTCGGCGGAGATCTCGCCGATCTCGTCGAGGAAGATCGTGCCGCCTTCGGCCTGTTCGAACCGCCCGGCCTTGCGCGCCGTGGCTCCGGTGAACGCACCCTTCTCGTGGCCGAAGAGCTCGCTGGCGAGCAGGTTGGCCGGAATCGCCGCGCAGTGCACCTTGACCAGTGGACCCGTGGCGCGACGGCTCCAGCGGTGGATCAGGTTGGCGAGCACCTCCTTGCCGGTGCCGGTCTCGCCTTCGAGCAGCAGGTTGAGATCGGTCGGCGCGACCTTCTCGAGCGTGCGCAGGACCTGCTGCATCGTCGGACTGGTCATCACGATGCCCTCGCGCGAGAGTTCCGGGGCCCGATCCGACGCCGCAGGCGTGGCCTCGGCCGTGGCGCGCGCGCGCCGGCTCTCGTGCAGGCGCGCCTCGAGCTCCGCGAAGAGGAACTCGGCGCTGGCCGCCTCGGTCGGATAACAGACGACGGCGCCGACGAAGCGGGTGCCCGGCGAGCCGTCCCCGCCCAGGACCTCGGTCCAGGAGGCGGCTTCCAGCACGTGGCGCAGGCAGCGCTGCGCCTGCTCCGGATCGTGATCGGGCAGCAGGAACTCGAAGCCGGCGACGGGTCCGCGCCCAAGCAGGGCCGTGCCGGGCAGCAGGGCGCGCAGCGCCACGGCGCAGCGTTCCATCCAGCGTTCGAAGCGTTCGGATCCTGCCTTCGCCGACAGCGTCGCCAGGTCGCCGCGCACCGCGATCGCGCCGAGCGCGAGGCTGCGCCCCGAACCCTGGGCCCGGCCCACTTCCTGCACCGCGCGCTCGCGCAGGTGCGCCTGCACGAACGCGCCGGTCACAGGATCGATGGCGGCGAGCCGTTTGAGACTCGCACTCTCGATCGCCGTCGCCGTCTGTGCGGCGATCGCCGACAGGAGCTCGAGGTTCGTTTCCGCGGGCTGCTCGCGCTCGAAGAGCAGCGCGATCGCGCCCCGGCAGCGGCCGCCGGCGAGCAGCGGCAAGGCGAGCAGCGAGCGATAGCCCGTGAACACGCGTCCCAGCTCGCCCCGCCGCACCCCCAGCACCTCGATGCGGAAGCAGGCGGGCCCCTCGAGCCGCAGCAGCGCGGTGACGTCGGGCGCGTCGGCGGCCAGGGTGGTGGCCGGATCGTCGCTCGGAACCACGCGATCGGGCTCGCGCAGCAGCAGGCGCACGCGATCGGCGGTGCCATGGCGCATGCAGAACGCGAGCGCGCGCGCGAGCACCTGTTCGAGATCGAGGCCCGAGGAGAGCTCCTGGATGCCGCGGTTCAGGTGGTGCAGGTCCTGGATCCTGGCCTGCAGTTGCTGCGCCATCGCGTTGAAGGTGCGGGTCACGCGGCCGAACTGGCCGCGCTCGTCGGCGGCGATCCGCACGTCGAGCTCGCCGCGCCGGATCGCCTGCGCGCCGCGTTCGAGCTCCTCGACCGGCCGCGTGATCCGGGTCGTGACGAAGAGCGACAAGAACACGACCAGCAGCACGAGGCAGCTCGCCGCCGCGGCGAAGAACGCGCGCACGGGCACGAGGCCGAAGGGCGTGCGCAGGGTCGGGGGCACCTTGGGCTCGAGCACCCCGAGCAGCGCCCGCGGCACGTCCTGCTGGTCGCGCAAGAGCTCGTAGGCCGCGAGCCAGGGCCGCTCGCCGAGGTCGTGTTCGCGCACGACCGGCTGCCCGTGTTCCTGCGCCTCACGGCCGGCCTGCGCGCGGTCCCGGAGCAGCTGCGGCCGCTCGGCGACGCCGAGCGTCGCCTCGAGCGATCCCGCCGCGCCCGCGATCGAGGCCAGTGGATAGCCATGGGGATCACAGAGCACGACGGCCGTGCCCTGCGCCAGCGCGAGGAGCAGCGACTCGTCGAGCGCGCGGCCCACACTCAACGCGCAGCGCCCGGCTTCGGCGACCTCGATCTCGGCCCGCACGCCGAGCAGCAGCGCGCCCGCCGACAGGTGCAAGCCCGGCTCGCTGCGCAGTGCGAGATCCTGGGCGAGTCCGG
>CAZSKV010000621.1:0-11673 GCA_964607495.1 uncultured candidatus Brocadiaceae bacterium | reverse complement strand
GAACTGGCGGCGCAAGAGCGCGCGGCAGAAGGTCCACTTCTGTGACGAGGAGTCACTGCTCCTGCTCGACAAGAGCTACGAGGGGTTCTCGCGCCTCGAAGGGGACACCTTCGACGACAAGCTCGGCGCCCTGCGCACGTGCATGACCGCGCTGACCCAGGCGCAGCGGGAGTCGATCGTGCTGCACTACGAGCATGGGCTGCACTGCAAGGAGATCGCGGCCCGCCTCGGCCTGGGGCTCGAAGCCGTGAAGAAACATCTGCAGCGCGGCCGTGCGACGCTGATGCGTTGCCTGGCCACCAAGGTGCCCGCATGAACGCCCCAGACACCGACCCGGAACCGACCGACCCGTTCGCAGGCCTCGACGACACGCTCGACGAGACCCCGGAGCGCGATCCGAGCACGACCGCGGAGAAGCGCTGGCTGATGGAACAGCGCTTCGTCCACGGCCTGCTGCGGGCGATGCACACGGCCGACGCCGAGGCCCGGCAGGCGCGCGTCGATGGCATCCTGCAGCGGTTGCCCGCGCGCGGCACCCTGCTGCTCTGGCGCCGGCTCGCGGCCGCGGCCGCGGTGCTCGTCACCGGCCTCGGGCTGTGGTTCTTCCTGCGCGAGGCGACGGCGCCGTTCCCGCGCGCCGAGGCGATCGTCGCCAAGGCCGTCGCCCACCTCGGCGAGAACATCGACCGGCGCTATGACCTGACGATCAGCGTGCGCAACAACACGCGCCACTTCGAGCTCACGGCGCGCCCGGGCAGCAAGTTCCTGATCGAGGGCGAGAGTCCGTTCGGGCGGGTCAAGGCCGGTTGCGACGGCACCGAGCTGTGGGTCAAGCCCGAGCGCGGACCGATGCTTCCGACCTTTCCCCTGGCTGCAGCGCTCGCGAGCCGGTTCCAGGTCGCCGGGGTGCTCGACGTGGGCTACTTCGACCTGAAGTCGCTCGTGGCGGCCCTGCCGCAGGACTGCGAGATGCGCGCGCTGCGCCGTGAGGGCGGGCTGGTGCGGGTCGAGGCGACCCGGCTGCCGGCGCGGGCCGAGTCGCGCGTGCGCGAGGCCTTCCTGCTGGTCGAGGAGGCAACCGGACTCGTACGCAAGATCGAGATCCACGCCGGGGGCGCGGACAAGGACGGCAGCGTGGTGCGCAGTGCAGTGTTCGAGTACGTGGGGATCGTGACGATGCGGGACGAGGACTTCCGCGTCCCGCGCTGAGCGAAACAGACCCTGCCGTTCCGTGAGCTAGGCAAGTCTGCGGACCGGGGCTATGGGGAGTGGCGTAAGGAGTGTTCGTCGGCTCCGGCCCAACTCACACGCAGCACCATGTCCAAGTCCACCTATCTGCTCGTCGGCGGCCTCGCCGTCGCCAGTCTCGCGCTGACGCTCCCTCCGGCCCCCGGCTTCAAGATCATCGCCTGGAACGACCTCGGCATGCACTGCATGGATGCCGACTACTCGGTGTTCTCGATCCTGCCGCCCTACAACGTGCTCCAGGCGCAGGTCATCGATGGCACTGGCAAGCTGGTGCGCAGTTCCGCCGCCGTCAGCGTGACCTATGAAGCGGTCGCGGATCCCGCCGGCTCGCAGAACCAGAGCTCGGCCGGCAAGACCAACTACTGGGACTTCGCCGACGTCCTCTACGGGGCCTCGAAGGTGCCCGACACCGGCCTCGCCGGATACGACATGCCGGGGAAGCAGAACAAGCCGCAGGCGATGGGGTTCGCCGCCGCGAGCGCGACCTTCCATGCCGACGGAATCCCGATCACGCCCTACGACGATGCAGGGCACAAGCGTCCCTACCCGATGATGCGCGTCGTCGCCCGCGCCTCGAACCAGACCGAGCTCGCGAGCACGAAGGTCGTGCTGCCGGTCTCGGACGAGATGGATTGCACGATCTGCCATGCGTCGGGCGCACCGACGCCCGCGAAGCCGGCCGGCGGCTGGGTGTACGAGCCGAATCACCAGCGCGACTATCGGCTCAACATCCTGCGCAAGCACGACGAGCTGCATGCGACGGATCCGGTGTTCAAGGCGGCGCTGACGACGGCCGGCTACCTCGCGGCGGGTCTCGAAGCGACCGTGCGCCAGGCCGGCAAGCCGATCCTGTGCGCGAAGTGCCACGCCTCGAACGCGCTGCCCGGCACCGGCCTGCCCGGCATCCCGGCCCTGACGGCGTCGATGCACGCCTGGCACGCGAGCGTGGTCGACCCGCGCAATGGCAAGAAGCTCGACGACGTGACGAATCGCAGCGCCTGCTACACCTGCCATCCGGGCTCCGAGACCCGCTGCCTGCGCGGCGCGATGGGTGCCGCGGTCGCGGCCGATGGGGCGCTGGCGATGCAGTGCCAGAGCTGCCACGGCAGCATGCTGCAGGTCGGCGACCTGATGCGCACGGGCTGGCTCGAGCAGCCGAACTGCCAGGCCTGCCACACCGGCACCGCGGTGCTCAACAACGGCCAGATCCGCTATGCGGACGCCTTCGATCCAGCCACCAACAAGCTGCGCGTCGCCAAGGACCAGACCTTCGCGACCAACCCCGACGTGCCGAAGGCCGGCTTCTCGCTCTATCGCTTCTCGAAGGGGCACGGCGACCTCAACTGCGAGGCCTGCCATGGCTCGACGCACGCCGAGTTCCCGGCCGCGCACCCGAACGACAACGTGCAGAGCATGAACCTGCAGGGCCACGCCGGGATGCTGGTCGAGTGCGCGGCCTGTCACACCAGCGAGCCGCACACCGCGACCGGCGGCCCGCACGGGATGCACACTGCCGGCCAGTGGTGGGTCGACGAGCACGGCGACTACGTGGAGGCGAACGGCAGCTCGCACTGCCAGAAGTGCCACGGCACCAACTACCGGGGCACGGTGCTCTCGACCACGCAGACGGCGCGGGCGTTCGCGACCAAGTTCGGCCCGAAGAACTTCGCGGCCGGCAGCCAGATCAGCTGCTACGCCTGCCACCTGGGTCCGCAGAACGCCGATCCCAACCCGAACCGGGCGCCGATCGCGCAGGACGGAAGCGCGGTCGCGGTCGACCTCCCGGTGGCGGTCACGCTGGTCGCGACCGACCCGGACGCGAATCCGCTGACCTTCAAGATCACGCACCAGCCCGAGCACGGGCGCGTGGGCCTCGTGGGCAACGTCGCGACCTACATCCCCGATCCGGCGCATGCCGGGAGCGATGCCTTCCGCTTCCTCGCGTGGGACGGTTCGACGCAGTCGAACGTCGGCACGGTGCACGTCGTCCGCGGCGCCAACTGGGGCAGCTTCGGCGCCGGATACCCGGGGACCGCCGGCGTGGTGCCGGAGCTGACGCTTGGCAGCCGCCCGATCCTGGGCACGATCACGACCCTGAAGGTCGGCAATCCCGCGGGCGTGCCGACCGTGGGCGCGCTCGTGCTCTCCGACGAACGCGCGAACCTCGTGACCGGGCTCGGCGGCGCGCTCCTCGTCGAGCCGCTGCTCGGCATCGGCGTCGGGCTGCCGGCCCTGGGCCTGCAGGCCGGTCTCGCGATCCCCGACGACCCGGCCCTGGTCGCCGCCGTGCTGCACATGCAGGCGGCGGTGGTCGATCCGGGCGCGCGCTTCCAGGTCGCATTCTCCAGGGGTCTGACGCTCTATCTCGGCAGGTAGCTGCGCGGCCGGCGGGCCAGCTATCCTGCCGGCCCTTGAGTCCCGCCGACCTCGTCCGCCTGCAGGCGCTGCTCGCTGCGCCGAACCCGGACCCGGAAGCCCTGCTCGCCAGCCTCGCGGCCGCGCGCGAAGCAGGGGCCGGGGACGGCGAGCTCGCGCGCGACCTCGACCGGCACGAGTTGACCTTCCTGCGCCGGCACGGTGCCGCCGGCGGCGCGGTATCGGCGGCGCTGCTCTACGAGTGCGAAGCGCTGCGCCTGAGCGCCGAGGACGACGTCGCCGCGCTCTTCGACCTCTGCGAGTTGCGCGCCGGCCTGCAGGCAGCCGGTCTCGCCGCGGCTGCCGCGATCCTGGCGCCCGTGCTCGACCAGCGCATCGCGAGGGTCGGGCTCGACGCGACGCTCGTGGCCGAGGCGCGCGAGCGCCAGGCCGCGCTGGCGACCGAAGAAGAGGATCTGCCGGTCGCGCACCGGATCCTGCTGCTGCAGCACACACGGGAGCTGCTGCTCGCCTTGCATGCGCGCGGCGGCGCCGACGAGCTCTTGCGCCTCGCGCGGCGTCTCGCGCGCGCCGAGACCGACCGGCGTCTCGCGCAGCGGCTCGAACAGACCCTCTCGCGGCGGGGGACCGTCTGGTTGGAGAACCTGAGCTTCTTCCTGCTGCTCGCGATCGTGGCCCTGCTCGCCGTCGACGCCTACGTGCCACGCGGGTCGCCGCTCGCGCGGACCCTCGAGCTGCTCGATGCCGCGATCTGCGCGTTCTTCGTCGCTGAGTTCGCGCTCAAGCTCGCGCTCGCGCCCGCACGCCTCTCGTGGTTCTGGCGGCACGTGGCGACCGACCTGCTGCCGGCGCTGCCGGCGCTGTTGCTCTTCACCCAGCTGCCGGCTCCGCGCGCCGACGAGTTCGTGCTGCTGCGCTTCCTGCGGCTGCTGAACGTCGCCGCCGCCGCCGGCTACGTGCAGGCGCTGTTGCCGGCCCTGCGGCTGTGGCGCGCACTGATCTTCCTCGTGCGCGGCGGCGATGCGGTCGTGCGGCGCTTCTCCCCGATCCTGAACCGCAACCTCGTGTTCTTCGAGACGGCTCCGGCCGAGGGCGAACAGGCACCCGTCGACCTCGAGCGCCAGCACTGCTTCGCGGCGCTGCGCCGGGAGCACGTATTGCTCGGAGGGCTGCCGGCGCAGCGGCGCAGGGAAGTCCTCGCGAGCCGCGCGCAGCGCCTGACGGCCCGGCTGATGCAGGCGCGACCGGTGCCGCAGCCGTCACGCGCGCAGTCGGCGGTCCATCGCGACATCCCGGTCGAAGAGGCGATCGAGCACCTCTACGCGCAGACGCCCGAACGGCTCGCGTTGACGCTCGGCCAGCGCGAGCTGCTGGTGCTCGACCGGGTCGTGCGCACGATCGATGCGCCGGTCGTGCGCCACCTGCCGTTCTTCCGCCGTCTCGCCCCCGGCGGCGGGCGCACCGCCGAAGAACGGGTCACGCGCTTCCTGCACTGCACCGCGCGCGAGCTCGAGCGCTGGCGCGCGCGGCTGCTCTGGTTCGCCGACCTGCACGGCATCGTGACCGGGCCCCAGGTGCTCGACCGTGTGGCCAATGCGCTGACCAAGGCGACGCAGCGTCCGGCCGTGCGCCTGCTGCTCTTCGGCGGCCTGTTCTCGCTCGTGCGCCTGCTGGTCGGCTCCGAGAGCGGCGTCGGCGAGTTCCTCAAGCGCTTCGTCGCGACGCCGCTCGTGGTGCTCGGCGGGGCCTGCCTCGCGCTGCTCGTGCTCGGGCGCTGGCTCAAGGCCCTGGCCGGCGAGGCCTCCGGGCTGTTGCAGCGCACCAGCGAGGCGCAGTTCCTGTCCTTGCTCGAACTCGGCAAGCTGCGGCACGAGCGGCTCGATCTCGCGTTCCTGGCCCAGCGCGCGCTCGGCGGCCCGGCGGCCGCCGCCGACCTCGCCGTGTGCGTGCGCGCGGCGCGGGACGGCCACCTGCGCCCGAGCGAACGCGCGCAGGCCCGCGACGACGCGGCGCGCGTCGCGCTGCTCTACCTGCACTATCTGGACGGCGGCATCCTGCACGCCTCCGACGTCAAGACCACGGAGCAACTGCTCGCCAACCTGTCGCTGCACAACATCCGGCGGCTGCTCGGGTTCTCGCGCCGCGACCGGAAGCGCCTGCACCGGCTCTCGCTCGACGAAGGCACGGTGTTCGGTGGTCCCTACCTGTGGTTCCAGTTCATCGTCGAGAGCGTTGCGCTCGAGACCGGCAAGCGCATCCTCGACTACAACAAGAACTGCCTGTCGCTCGCGCAGCGCCGGAACGCCGATGCGGCGCGCGTGGCCGGGTTCGAACGCTGGCTCGCCAGGCGCCGCAGCGCCGTGCACGGTCGCATGCTCGACAAGGTCGAGCACACCAAGGAGGAGGGGGGCTTCACGACCACCGAGTTCACGGCGCTCGACTTCCTGAGCGACGATCCGGAGCGCGAGGCGCAGTTGCGTGCGGCCTTCGGCGACGAGGTCGTCGACGTCGTGCGCCGCGATCGCGCGCGCATGCTGCGCGAGATCTTCGGCACGCGGCCGCTCGACCGCCTGCCGGCCTCGCGCCGCTCGTTGAACTTCTTCGTGCTCTGGGGCCAGCGCCTCTCGGGTGGTCGCGTGCTGATGCTGCCGCTCTTCTTCGGCCTCTGGGTCATGGCCGGTCTCGTGTTCGTCGTGCGCCGGATCGCCGTGATCGCCCGCGAGGTCCTGCGCCCCGAGCGCGCGCTCGAGCGCGCGGAGAGCGGCCGGGCCGCGTTCGCGGTCGCGATGCGCAAGATCCGGCGCATGAAGGGTCCCGGCCTGCTCGAGGCGATGCGCCTGCGCGTGCTCTTCGATCCCGGTTACGTCGGGGCGCCCGAGAGCCTCACCGCGGCGCAGGCCCCGCTGGCCGGGAGCCTGCTCGAGCGCGACCTCGCGTTCCTGCTGCTGCGCGAGCGCGACAAGCACGAACTGCGCACCCTGGCGCGGCAGACGCGCGCGCGGGTGCGCGCGAGCCAGGAGCTGTTCCTGCGGCTGCCGGCGGTCGCCTACGGGGCTTCGGCCACGCCGAACCCGGCGGCCGAACTGGGCCTCCTGATCGCGGGACTCGTCGATCGCGACGGGATGCGCAGCCTGCTGCAAGCCGAGGCGTGGCTGGCCGAGTTGCCGAGCGGCGCGCGCGTGCCGCGCGGGCGCCGCCTCTGGTGGTGGCTCACGGGCCAGCCGGCGCCGCTGCGCCGGTTGCGGACCGGCTGGGCAAGGACCATGGCGCCGGCGACCTGGGCGCAGGTGCAGCACGCGTGGTGGTGCGAGGCCGCGGGCGCACGCCGGATCGTGGCCGCGCTCGCGGATCTGCACGCGGACGAGACCCCGCCCGGCAAGGGTCTCGCGCTCGCGCGGCGCTTCTTCGCCGAGTCCGAGGAGATCCATCGGGATCTGCTCGCGCTGCGCGCGGTGCAGTCGTTGACCGTGCTCGATGTGCGCAACTACCGCGATCTGGTGTTCCGGCTCGGCGAGTACGCGGCGGACGGCGAGGATCCGCAGCGCGCGGCGGCGCTGCCCGCGGGTACGCCAGCCTGAAGCGGGCAGCTGCTCAGCGCAGCCCGACCGTCACCAGCAGCGCCGTGAACTCCGGCTCGAGCGTGTTCGGCGGACAGAGGTTGTAGCAGCGCATCATGTCGCAGTAGCTGACCCACCATTCGGTCCGCATCGGCTGGTGCGGGCTGTAGGCGACCTCTTCGCCCGGTTGCAGGCCGCCGGTCCCGATCGCGAGTCCACCGCCGGGCACGATGCCGGCGTTTGGCAGATACGGCGTGTGGTAGTCGAAGAACGCGAGGTCGTAGCGCGCCCCGACCGCGCAGGGCCGGGTGTCGAGGACCGCGAGCAGCTGCGGGGTCATGACCACCGCGCGGCCACTGCCAGGCGGGTGGAAGTACGCGAGCTTCGAGCCGGCGGGCGCGAGCAGGATCAGCGCCGGTCGACCGTTCCAGAGCGTCGCGGTGACCGCGGTGCCCGGCGGCAGTTCGAAGTTGTGCCAGCGCGCCTGGGCGCTGGCGAGGGTCGCGAAGCACGTTGCGGCGAGCACGGCGTGGCGCATGACGGACGCGGATCCTAGACTCGGACGCGTGCGCCGTGGCGCGGAGATCCTGCTGACGCTCGCGGCCGGCGCGCTGCTGCGCGCCGGGGTCGCCTGGGCCACGCCGATCCCGGCCGAGGATGGCGTCAACTACCTCTGGATGGCGGAGCGTTTCGCCGCCGGGGACGCGCGCGCGGCGCTGAGCGAGGTCTTCCCACCGCTCCTGCCGCTGCTGGCTGCGCCGGCCGTCGCGCTCGGGCTCGAAGCGTTCCGTGCGGTGCAGTGCGTCGCGATCTTGGCCGGCACGCTCGCGATCCTGCCGCTCGCTGCCGCCGCGCAGCGGCTCGCGCCCGAGGCCTGGCGGACCGCGCTCTGGCTGGCGGTGACGATGCCGTTGCCCGTGCGCCAGGCGGCCGAGTGCTACACCGAACCGCTCTTTCTGCTGCTCGCCGCGCTCGCGCTGGTCTCCGCGCTCGAGCGGCGTTGGCTGGCCGCGGGGATGCTGGCCGGCTTCGCGTTCTGGACCCGGCCCGAGGGCGTGTTGCTGCCGCTCGCGTTCGCGCTGGCGACGCCGCGCGCGGGGCTGCGTCTGCTCGCGCCTTGCGGCGTGGCGGTGCTCGCGCTCGCGGCCTGGCGTGCGCAGCAGGGACTGGGGTTCTCGGTGTCGGCCAAGTTCGAGTTCCTGCAGGCGCAGCTCGGGCGCGAGCTCGGCAGCAACCTGATCGCGTTGCCGTGGACCTGTGTCGAGGCCTTCTACCTGCTCGCGCCGCTCGCGCTGCTCGGCGCGTTCCGCGCCCGCCGGCAGATCCCGGCCGGGCTCTGGTGGCTGCTCGCGCTGCACGCCGGCCTCGTGCTGGCGTATCTCGCGCGGCGGCGCTTCCTGATTTCCTGGACGCCGGTCGTGCTGCCGCTCGCGGCGCTAGGACTCTGCTCGCTGCGCGCGCGCTGGCGCACGCCCGGGCTGTGGCTGTGCGTGATCGGGCACGCGGCGCTCGCCCTGCGCGTTCAGGACGCAGACCGTGTCGCCGAGCGTCGGATCGGGGAGTACCTGCGGGGACGTGAACTCGCGAGCGACATGACGCGCGTGCTCTACTTCGCCGGCCAGCGGCCGTTGCCGCCGCGGCGCTTGCGCGCGGAGGAGCTCGCAGGGATGGCCGCGGCGCCCGGCGTCGAGTTCTGCGTGCTCGGCAGCCACCGGGCGACGACGCCCGAGGTCGTCGCGCGGCTCGGGGCGGCTTGGACGGAGCAGGTGCTACCGGAGGCGCTGACGGCAGTCGCCGGCGCGCGGGGCATCCTGGTGCTGCGCCGCCGCTAGCACCCCACGACCCGGCAAAGGATCCCCATAACAAAGTACGCGGTACTAATTGGCGATCAGGAAGTTGCAGATCTCGCCGTCGCGCAGCACGTACTCCTTGCCCTCGAGCCGCAGCTTGCCGGCGGCCTTGATCGCGTTCTCGTTCTTGAACGTCATCAGGTCCTCGAAGGTGTAGATCTGCGCGCGCACGAACTTCTTGACGAAGTCGGTGTGGATCACGCCCGCGCCGGTGACCGCGGTGTCGCCCTTGTGGATCACCCAGGCACGGATCTCCTTCTCGCCGGCCGTGAAGTAGGTCTGCAGGCCGAGCAGGTCGAAGGCCGCATGGATCAGCCGCGTGAGCCCGGACTCGGCGAGGCCCATGTCCTGCATGAACACCTTCCGGTCCTCGGGGCTCATGCGTAGCAGCTCGGCCTCGAGATCGCAGCACAGGTGCATCGCGTGCGCCTTGGTGCGCGCCGCATAGTCGCGCAGCGCCTGCACGTGCGGGCTCCTGCCCTCCAGGTCGTCGTCACCGACGTTGGCGACGAAGAGCACGGGCTTGATCGTCATCAGGAAGAGCGGCTGCAGCGCTTTGCGCTCGGTCTCGTTCCACTCGAGCATGCGCAACGGCTGGCCGGCGTCGAGCTGGGCCTTCGCCTTCTCGAACACACCCAGCTGGTACTGGGCTTCCTTCTCGGCGCCGGACTTGGCCTTCTTCGCCACGCGCTCGATGTTGCGCTGCACGGTCTCCTTGTCGACCGCCGCGAGCTCCATCTCGACGACCTCGGCGTCGAAGGCCGGATCGACCTTGCCGGAGACGTGCTGCACGCCTTCCTTCTCGAAACAACGCACGACGTGCAGCAGCGCGTCGCTCTCCTTCAGCGCCGAGAGGAAGCCGACGCCCATGCCCTCCCCGGTCGACGAGCCGGACACCAGGCCCGGAATGTCGGTCACGGCCATCTGCGCGTAGACGATCTTGTTGCTCGGGATGCACTCGCGGATCTGCGCGAGCCGCGGATCGGGCACGTCGACGACGCCCTTGATCGGCGTCGTGGTGCTGAACATGTAGTTCGAGCGCTCTTGCTCGGTGCCGGTGATCGCGCAGAAGAGTGTCGTCTTGCCGCAGTTCGGCAGACCGACGATGCCGCAGGAAAGGCCCATGGGGGGCAAGCAGGCTAGCGAGGTGCACGGGCCGCGCAAAGCGCGAGCCCCAAGGTCGTGCCGAGCGTCCCGAGCGTCGCCAGCGTGACCAGGTAGCTGCTCTCCTGGAGCGCAAGGAGGCGGTCGCCGAGCAGGTCGCCGCCGGGCAGGCAGCACAGCGCGAAGACCAGCACGAACGCCCACCGGCGCGCATCCACCAGCAGGAACAGCCCCGGCAGCAGCAGCACATGGTGCGCCTTCCACGAGATCGGCGACAGCAGCAGGGTCAGCGCGAACGTCGCCGCCAGCAGCCAGGGCCGCGCCGCCGGGGCCGTGCGCGTGCGCCAGGCCACGCCGGCCGTGAGCGCGAGCAGGCTCGCGGCGGCCAGCGCGCGGATCGCGGCGGTCGTTCCGGCAGCGAGCCCGAAGCCCTGCACGAATCCGGGCACCTCGGCGGCCAGCGCGTCGGGCGTGGTCCGGCACACGCGCTCGATCAGGCAGCGCAGCGCCTGGTTCATCCAGGTGAACGCCGGAAAGCCCTGCGCGGGCGGCGCGAACAGGTCCTGCTGCGTCGCATAGAGCCAGGTGCCGGTCAGCCACTGGCTGAAGGGCGCGAGCCCCTGCCCGAGCAGCAGCAGCGCCGTCGCGACGCACGCGGCTGCGGCGGCCAGACCGGCGAGGGCCGTGCGCCAGTGTCCGAAGAGCAGCAGCAGCGGCACCAGCAGCACGAGGTTCGGCTTGGTCGCGAGCGAGAAACCGAGCAGCGCGCCGCCGAGCAGCGGCCTGCCGCGCTCGGCGCACGCGAACGCCGCGAGCGCCAGCGCGAGGTTGATCGCGTTGCCGCCGCCGCCGTGCGTGTCGCGCAGCACGAAACGCGCGGCGAGCAGCGCGGTCACGAAGAGCGTGACCTGCGTCCGGCGCGGGTCCGGGACCAGGCGCAAGAGGCAGAGCCCGATCACGAACAGCGAGCCGAGCTGCAGCAGGCCCCAGCCCGCGCGCGCGACCCGCTCGTGCAGCAGCGCGAGCCCGTGGAACGGCGCCGTCAGCAGGCCGAACGAGGGCGGATAGGGCGGGTGCAGCGGCTTGTCGTCGAGCGGGTTCGTGGCATAGAGATCGAGACCAAGCACCACCCGGCGCCCGAACTCGATGTGGTCCTTGATCACGCCGCGGTCGCTCGGGCGCAGCGTTGTGCGCACGAGCAGGAACAGCGCGAGCGCCACCCACAACCAGCGCCAAGCTCGGGAACCATGCACCACGGCTTGGCGAAAGATCCCGGCTCTGCTCTGGTTATCAAGGCATGACCGACCGCTATCGCAGCATTCTCGTCGGAATCAACCTCGAGGACGTGTCGACGACCGGCGAGGAGCGGCCGACCCTCGACTCGGGCGCAGCGTTCGCGCGGGGGCTCGACCTCGCAAAGGCGCACGGCAGCAAGCTCGCGCTCCTGCACGTGTTCGACGTCGACCCGCTGGCGCGCTCCTACATCGAGAAGGTGGGCATCGGCCAGGGCACCTACCTCGGCGAGATGCAGGCCGCGC
>CAZSKV010000620.1:0-5914 GCA_964607495.1 uncultured candidatus Brocadiaceae bacterium | reverse complement strand
GCGGCGGGCGTGGCCCCGGGCGCCAATGACGACGGCTCGGGCACCGCGGCCGTGCTCGAGGCGTTGCGCGTGATGGCCGGGCGCGAGTTCGCGGCGACGATCCTGTTCTGCTGCTACGACGCCGAGGAGATGGGCCTGCTCGGCTCGACCGCGCACGCGGAAGAACTCGCGAAGGCCGGCGCCAGGATCGACGGGATGATCACGAACGACATCTGCGGCAACACGCTCGGCATGGACGGCAAGCGCCATGACGCCTGGATGCGGTGCTTCTCGTACTCGCCACGGGGCAACGACGGGCCGGGGCGCAGTTTCGCGCGCGCGGCGACCTACGCGCAGCGCACGCACGTCCCCGATCTCGAAGTGCGGCTCGTGTTGCGCGGCGACCGGTTCGGGCGCGGGGGCGACCACCGTCCGTTCGCGAACCACGGGTTCCCGGCGCTGCGCTTCTCGGAGGCGCGCGAGGACTTCTCGCGTCAGCACCAGAACGTGACCGAGCGCGACGGCAAGCCCTACGGCGATCTGCCGGAGTTCGTCGACCATGGCTACCTCGCGCGCCTGTGCGCGGTCGACGTCGCGACGCTCGCCGAGGTCGCTTCGGCGCCGCCGCCGCCGGCCGAGGTGCGCGTGCAAGGCAGCCGCAGCAGCTACGACACGACGGTCAGCTGGCCGGCATCCGCCGCCGGACACGAAATCGTCTGGCGGCTCACGACCGCGTCCGACTGGGAACACGCGGTCGCCGGCAGTCCGATCGCCGGCCTGGGACGCCTCTCGCAAGTGCTGCCCGGCGTGTGCATCGACGATGTCGTGATCGGAGTGCGAGCGCTCGGCAAGGACGGGTCCCGCAGCCGTACCACGACTCCAGCCGAACCCGATGCGTTCGACCAGAGGCCGGCCCCGGCCTCGCGGCGGAGCGACCGATGAGATACCTGCGCGTGCTGGGATTGCTCGGCCTCGCTGCCTGCAACGGCGGCAGTGGCTCCGACATCGGTCCGAAGCTCTCGATCCCGCCCGAGATCGACTACCGCGTGCTCGTCCGCGACGACCTGGGCCGGGCGGTCTGCAACGCGAGGGTCACCGTGGACGGCTTCGGCTCCGCGGTCACCAACCGTGCGGGGCGCGCGGAGATCCCGGGACGGCCGGCCGGAACCCGCGTCGTGCGCGTCGATGCGAGCTCGGCTTCGGCGACCGCCACGGACCGTCTGACCGGGATCGCGGTCAGTGCGGCGATGCCGGACGCGGACACGCTGCCCTTCGTGCTCTTCGTGCCGGACGTGGCCCCGAGCGTGGGACTGACCCTGCCGACCGGCACGCTGCCGGGCGCCGCCACGCTCGACGACTCGGCCTCTTCCGGGGCGATCGTCACGTTCGCGAGCGGCACCGCGGTCGGCTACGGCACTGCGAGCTCGGTCGAACTGCGCAGCGGCAAGCTCGCGCTCGGACACATCCCGGTGCTGCCGGTCGCAGCCGGCGGAACCCGGCTCGCGGGCCGCGCCGTGGTCGTGGACCCGGCCGAGGCCACGTTCGCGCCCGGTGGCGCGCTGTCCATGCCGAACGACCTGGGTCTGCCGGCGCTCGACCTCGCGCGCCTGTTCTGGCTCGATCCGGCGACCGGAACCTGGACCGACGTCGGCAGCGGCCAGGTGGACGGCAGCGGCGCCCGGATCGTGGCGGCCGCCGGGGCCGTGACCCGTGGCGGCCTCTACACCTTTGCGGCGAGCACGGTGGCCGCCCCGACCACGGTCGTCGGCCGCATCCTCGATCAGGCCGGGGAACCCGCTGCCGACGTGCTGCTGCTCGCGGGCGAGGCGAAGGCCCGCAGTGGCGCCGACGGCCGCTTCGTGCTCGGCCCCATCTCGGCGACCAACGGCAACGGTGGGGTCCGCGCGCTCGATCTCGAGTGCTTCGGCGGTCGTGACCGCCGGCCGCAACGGACCGCGAAGAGCCTCGGCCTGGTCAGCGGCACGGTCGATGCCGGCGACATCCGGATGGAGATCCCGCTGACCTCGCGCTTGCGCGCGCTCCTGATCAATCGCGGTCTGCGCGTGCCGAACCAGCGCCTGCGCATGTCCTCGCTCGAGGGCCTGAGCTACGGCGTCGCCGTCACCGATGCGCTCGGCGAAGCGACCTTTCCCGAGCAGGAGAGCGGCATCAGCGGCGCGATCACCACCGTCCCCCAGGACGAGGATCGGGTGTTCCTGACCGAGGCCAGCGTGTTCGCGAACGAGAACCAGCGGACCGTCAACCTGCGCCTCTTTGGGCGCGAGCTCGACTACTGGCTCGGCCGCGGCAAGGGCACGGTGACCTACGCGGTCGACCAGACCGGCACCGGGGTCGTGCGCCGGGTCGCGATCATCCGCGGGCAGACGCCGGGTGAGGGGTTCGTGGCCGAGACCGGCGAGTCCGGGTTCGTGAACACCGATTACGGTTTCGTCGGCGAGATCACCGGCACGATCGCGACCGGCTCCGACGGGCGCACCGTGATCTGCGCCTCGAGCTTCGTCGATCCGGATTCGGGTCGCGCCGAGCTGCCGATCGAGCGCGCGTTGCGGCAACCGATCGGCGCATTCGACCCGCATGGGCTGCTCTCCGGCTCCCTGACCGGTGGCGGCAGCGGCCCGAAGTCGCGCCGCGTGCTGGCGACGCGCCGGCTCGGCGTCGACGACTGGTACGACCAGGCGTTCTTCGGCAGCGGTGAGTTCGGCTCCACGCCGATGAAGGTGGATCCTGCCCTGACCGGAGCGACACAGTTCCTGGTCGGCCTGCCGCTGCCACTGGGCCACGTGTCCGCCGCGGAAGGCACGACGGCCGCCGGCGTGTTCACGCTCGAACGCATTGGGTTCCTGTCGAGCGTGGCGACCCCGGCCGGCGGCCGGCTGCAACGGGACATCCCCCTGTCGTTGCCGGCGACGACCACCTACACGGTTGCGAACGCCCTCGCCAACCTCGACCCGAGGCTGACGGCGAGCGACTTCCGGTTCGACCTCGGCGCGGAGCTCGGCGACTACTCGGTGCTGCAGCTCGTGGCCGGCGTCGGCGGCAACATCAGTGCGACGGGCGCCGACGTGGCGTTCCTGCTGCCCGACCTCGCGCCGGCCCAGGCGCGCCGCTGGTTGCTCGCCTTCCAGGGCACGCAGACGGCTGCCGGCAAGACCGTGTCCCAGAAGAGCTACCACCCGCTGAGCTCGACGACCGGCAGTCCGACCACATTGCTCGCCGTGCCCGACATCGTGTCTCCGGCACCGGGCGCGACCGTGCCGGCGAACGGCTTCACGGTCCAGTACACGGTGCCGCCGGGCACGACCTACATCCAGGTCCAGCTGCGCGCGGTGACCGGTTCCGAGCTGCGGGTCTGGAACGTCGTGGTCCACCCCGACTACCTGAGCTACGCGTTCCGGCTGCTGCCGCCGCAGTTCCTGCAGGTGCTGCAGGCGAACGTCACCTGGACCCTGACCGTGACCGCCGCACGCATCGGCCAGGGGCCGATCTCGCTCTCGACCGATCCCTACCGGCGGGCTCTGACGCACTGGGTCGGCCTGAGCGCGGCGCAACGGACCGTGGATGCGATGTCGAGCACTTCGATCACGGTCACGACGCAGTGAAGCCGGCGCGCGCCAGTCTCGTGGCGAGTCTCGCGGTGGCCTGCTCGGTCGGCTACGAGGGCGAGGGCCCGCGGGCCGAGGCGCGGGACTATCTCGACGCGACGGCGGCGAGCCTGCGGGCCGGCGAGATCGAACGCGCCGAGGAACTCCTGCAGCGCGCACGCAGCCGCTTTGGCGGCGACGAAGGCGTGCTGCTCTGGAGCGCCTTGCTCGGGCAGATGCGGGGACGCGACCGTGAGGCCCTGCGCGACTTCCTGGCCCTGCGGCGCTCCGCGGGGCTCGCCGGTCTCGCGCAGGCCGACCTGCACGGGCGCATCGGCGACCTGATGTTCCGCGACGGGCGGTGGGCGGAGAGCATTCCCTATCTGCTGGCGGCCGCGACCGGCGAGCAGCAGGAACTGCGCAAGGCGCTTGCGACGCTCGCGGCCCTGCTGCCCTACGAACGCCACCAGCCGCGCGCGCTCGCGGCCGAGATGCCGCTGATCGGTGGCCGCCTGCCGCGGCTCGTGTGCACGATCGGCGGCAAGCAGCGCCCGCTCGTGCTCGACACCGGCGCGACCTACACCACGGTGACGACCACGCTGGCGACCGAGCTCGGAGTGCAGCCGATCCTCCCGGCCGGCCGCGCGCTGGATGGCACCGGCCAGCCGTTCGCGATCGCGGTCGGCAAGCTCGCCGGCGTCGAGCTGGCCGAAGTCGGCCTCGGGGACATGCCGGTCCTCGTCGTCGCCGACGACCGCCTGCTGCTGCGTGACCTCTCGGGCGGTACCGAGCTCTCGGCGGAAGGCGTGGTCGGCCAGGACGTCCTGCTGCGCTTTCGGGTCACGTTCGATCCGGGCCGCGGTTCGGTGCTCTGTGAGCTGCCACGCGGACTGGCCGAGAGCGAGTCCGTGCCCTGCGTGCGCCACGAGGGCCGGCTGCTGGCCCCGGTGCGCTGCGAGGGCCAGACGCTGTGGCTGGTCATCGACACCGGTGCGTCGCACTCGAGCCTGACCGAGCAGGGCCTCGCGGTGTTGCCCGGCGGCGCGCGGCGCGTGGTCGAGAGCTACGCAAAGCTGCGCGGCCCCGGCGGTACGGCGGTGGCCGTGCGTGCCGTGACCGGGCTCGCACTGGTCGTCGGTGGCATGCGCTTCGCCGCGGTCGACCTGCCGGTCCTCAGCCGCGGCCCGAGCGGGATCTTCCCGGTGCACGGCGTGCTCGGTGCGGACCTCCTGCTGCGCTGCCGCGTGACGATCGACAGCCAGCGGTTGCGCCTCGCCGCCGTCGGCCCTGGCAAGTAGGCGGCTGCGAGCTAGCCTTCCGGGCCCGTCTCAGGCTCTCGAGGAACCCGAGTGACCATCCAGCACAAACCCAACACCGGCCGCGGCGGCGCGTCCGGTGACGAGCGCTTCGAGGAGACCTCCGCGAACCGCGTGCTGGAACTGACCACGGACGCGCTCGGTTGGATCGATCGCGAGCTGCGCCTGCAGCCGCTGAACACGGCGGCGCGCCAGCTGCTGAGCCATGTCGAGCAGGCGATCGGCCGCCCGCCGGTGATGTTCGAGGACCTGCCGCTCGCCGCCGACGACCGCGAGGCCCTGCGGTCGTTCTTCGAGTCCGGTGAAGCGGCGCTCGACGCGATCCTGACGCTCGAGTGCGGAACGACCGTGCGCTATCTGTCGGCCCGCTTCGTCAGCGACGAGCTGCGGCCAGGGTGGCACTTCTGCTTCCACGACGAGACCGCGGTCCGGGTCGCCGAGGCACGCGTGATGCGGCAGGAGCGTTCGCGCGTGCTGTCCCGGCTCGCGAGCGGGATCGTGCACGACATCAACAACATCATGGGCGCCCTGCTCGGCTTCGCCGACCACCTCGCGGCCACGACCCGCGATGCCGACGAGAAGCAGTTCCTCACGCGGCTCCTGCGCGGCACGCGCGAGAGCGCGAACATGCTGCAGCGCCTGAACCAGCTCCTGCGCAAGGAGCCGGTCCGCCGCGAAGCCGTGTCGCTGCAGCAGCTGGTCGCCAACAGCCTGCAGCTCTTCCACAAGACCGCGGCAATCCGGGGCATCGACGTCACGGCCGAGTTCGCCAAGTCGCTGCCGACCGTGCGGGTCGTGCCCGAGGACGCGACGCTGGCGATCCTGCACCTGCTGCTCTACTCGGCCGCGTCCGCGTCCGCGCCGGCGCCGATCACGGTGCAGGTGGCGGCCGAGACCAGGGCCGCGCTGCACCGCGGCCTGCCGACCCGTCCCTATGGCGTCATCCGGTTGCTCGACCTGGGCGACATGCAGGAGGCACAGGCGCTCGTGACGCTGCTGCAGCGGGCCGAGCAGGGC
>CAZSKV010000619.1:0-2914 GCA_964607495.1 uncultured candidatus Brocadiaceae bacterium | reverse complement strand
GTGGCGAAGCGAATGGCCGACGCTGATGGCGACGGAACGGAGGGGTGGCGTGCCGCCCTCGCTAGTTCCAGAGCCGGAGGCCGAGGTCGTCTACCCACACAACTTCCTGAAGACCCACCTGTACTTGATCTACGCAACAGATCCGGGATCAACGTGTCCCTCCTCCGCGTTAGCTGGATGGTCGTTTACGTGCACGAGCTGTTCAGAACCCTGAGTTCAACGCTTGGCGTCTCTGGGCAGCATCCCAGGATGGACTAGTCCACCTCGCTACGCCGTAGCGCCAAACCCCTGGTGATGCTCGATGCCACGCCGTCCCATCGCCCGGGACGATGGCGTCGCCCACCGACCAAGAGCTGCTGGACTCGTACCGCACCGCCCTGAAGAAGATCGGGGACACGGGCGGCGTCGTGACGTACACGACCCCCGACGGCCGCCAGGTCACCCGCGACGCGAAGTGGCTCTCGGCCGAGGTAGAACGCCTCGAGGGCAAGCTCGCCTCTGAGTCCGGTGGCTTCGCTACGATCCTCGCCCGCCCGGAGCGACGTCGGTGATGCTCTTGTCCCCGAGTTCCCGCCGGCAGCCGGGCCTCGTGGCCCGCGCACTCAATCGGTTCTTCGACACCTGGTGGGAAGCCAAGGACCCAGAGGCCGCGCAGAAGCGCCGGTTCTGGCGCGAACACGGCGAGCGCCTCTCCGCGATGTCGGCGGCCGCGATCGACCGCACGATGGGCGACTGGCACCCGACCTCGGGCGACGCCAGCGCCGTCACGCTCGACGACCTCCCGCTGGTCCGCGATCGCGCGCGCGACGCTGCGCTGAACGACCCGATCGCGCAAGCCGTCCGCCGCACGATGGCCGACCACGTCGTCGGCCGCGGCTTGCGCCCGCAGTGCCTGGTCGACCACGAGAGGCTCGGGATCACCGAGCAGCAGGCCCAGGACTGGCAGGGCGAGTGCGAAAGACACTTCGAACAGGCCTCGTGCGACGCCGACGTCACTGGCCGTGTCGGGTTCGCCGGCCTGCAGCGGCTGATGTTCCTGTCGGCCTGGGACGGCGGGGATGCCTTCGTGTCGTTCCCGATGACGGCGACCGAGGTCAACCCGCGCAAGACCACGCGAATCGACCTGATCGAAGCGGAGCGCGTTGACACGCCACCTGGCCTGTTCACCAACCCCCGTGTCAGCGCAGGAGTCGAGACGGACGACAACGGTCGACCGATCGCGTTCCACGTCTACAAGGGCCACCCGGGGGACACTCGCAACCAGCGCGACCGGTTCCAGTTCGAACGCCGCGCCAGGGTCGTGAACGGCCGCACCAACGTCGTGCAGGTCTACCACCAAGAGCGCATCGGCCAGGCGCGTGGGATCCCCGGTCTGGCGCAGGGGATCCCGCTGCTCGACCACGTCAGCAACTATGTCGACGAGGTGCTGCTCGCGGCGCGAATGCACAACGCGATGTCGTTCTGGATCAAGACCGGGGGAGACCCAGCTCGCTTCCGGGACGCGATGGGGGACCGCACCGACCCCTACACGAAGTTGAAGGAGCGCGGCGTGCAGGCGGGATCGGTGAACATCCTGCGCAAGGGCGACGAGGCCGTGTTCCTCGGGCCGACGGCGCCCTCCGCCTACTTCGACCCGTTCGTCGTGCGCCTGCTGCGGATCATCGCGAGCTGCATCGGCGGGCCCTACGAGATCTTCTTCGGTGACGTCGGCGCCGCGAACTACTCCTCGATCCGCGCGGCGTTTCAGAGCTTCAAGAAGAAGATCGCCTCCGAACAGGACACGCTGATCCCGGCGCTGGACGCGTAATGGTTCCACACGATCTACGAGGCCTGGCTCGACGGGCTGCTCGGCAAGGTGGGCAGCAAGGCGAGGTTCGAGGATGCCCCCGGGGAATGGGCGCGCGTGCAGTGGATCCGGCCAGCGCCCGGCTACATCGACCCGACGAAGGAGATGCAGGCCTACAAGCTCGCGGTCGACTCGAAGTTCATGTCGAGGACGCAGGTGATCGCCGAGGGCGGCGGCAACCGCGACGACGTGTTCCAGCAGATCGCCGAGGAAGAGCAGCTGCTCGAGGAGCTCGGAATCGCTCCGGTGCCCGAGACAAAGGACGCCGGCGCCGCACCAGACGCGACCGACGACAAGGTCGAGAAGAAGGCCGAGGACGTCCCCGAGCCCGCGGAGGCCAGGTCGTGAGCGGGCGAGCCACTCTCGATGTCCCCGAGCAGGCACTGCACCTGCGCTCGGAGTGCCAACCCGAGTTCATCCTCGAGACCGACGAGAAGGGCAAGCAGCACCGGAAGGTCAAAGCGCTCTTCGCCTCGGGCAAGAAGATCGCCAGGCACTGGGGGTGGAACAACCTCTACATCGACCTCGACTCGGTGAAGGTCACGAAGAAGCAGCTGCCGCTGCTCCTGAACCATTCCCTGCGCATCGGCGTGGTCACCGCGAAGCGCGAATCCGAGGGGTTCGTCGCCGAGGGCTACCTGCTGTCCAACGACGAAGCGGCGCAGGTCGCCCAGGACGCGAGCGAAGGCTTCCCCTGGCAGTGCAGCTGCTGGCTGCAGCCAGGCCGGATCGAGGAGGTGCTCGAGGGGGCGACCGTCAAGGTCAACAACCTCACCATCGCCGGCCCGGCCTGGGTCTGGCGTGAGTGCTGGCTGCGCGAGGTCACGCTGACCGAGCTCGGGGCGGACGAGAACACGAAGGCCGAGATCCTGGAGCAAGGGAAGACCCTGCAGATCCCGGTCGAACGGAAGACAGGAGAAACCAAGATGGCAGATCCCAAGGACGGTCCGTTGTTCCCCTTCCCGAATTGCCCGCGCTTCTTGAGCCATAAACGACTGTCGAAACCCACGGTCTTCTGACCTCTGGGCTGTGCCCAGGAAGGACGAGACCGATGACGCCCGAAGGCGA
>CAZSKV010000618.1:0-1963 GCA_964607495.1 uncultured candidatus Brocadiaceae bacterium | reverse complement strand
GGCGAGCAATCGTCGCTGTAGCGACGCAGGGAAACCGGCTCACTTCGCGGCGGGAAGCTGCAGCACGGTCCCGGTCTGCAGATGGTCGAAGTCGACCTTCGGATTCAGGCCACGGATCGCGTCCATCGTCTTCTTGACGTTTCGGGTCCCACCGGCGTCGGCGGCGATCTTCCACAGCGAGTCGCCCTTCACGACCTTGTGTGTGCGCCCCGATGCGAGTGCGGGCGCCGCCTTGGGCTCGTGGTTGGCCGCGGGGGCCGGCGCAGTCTCGGACCTGGGGGCCTCTTCGATCCGCAGCGGCACCATGCCGCTGTCGAGCGGAGTGCGCGCCCTGCGCTGCCGGTGCGCGGCCAGCACGATCGCGTCGTCGACCCACGGCAGGATCACGCGCGTGCCGGGTGCCAGGCGGTTGGGATCGAGCGTCTCGTTGATGTGCAGCACCTCTTCGAGACGTGCGCGGTCGATGCCGAACACCTGCATCACGTGGGAGAGCGTCTCGCCCTGCTGCGTGACCACGACCCGGTAGTTGCCGAACTCGGCCCGCGGGCCACGTCCGAGCAGGGCGACCTCGTCCGCCGCCACGAACGCGGGCTTGGGCTGGAGATCGCCGCCAGCGGGCTGCGATCCGGCGGGCTGCGACGCCGGGCCTGGCGCCGGATCCTTCGCGCGACCGGCGTCATCGACTGCGTCCTTGGGCAGCAGCTTGCCGTCGGTGCCGAGTTTCGAGGCGCCGAGGATGTCGGCGAGGTTGCCGGCCGAGTTCTTCTTCTGGTCGGCGAGGGCAGGGCCGCCGTCACCGAACACGACCGCCACCATCAGGATGACGACCAGGAGGCCGGTCACCCCGTAGACCAAGACTGTGTCACTACGCTTCATCGCGTCCCTCCCGGGAGCTTCTCTCGAACTGGGTTTCGGATCGCCGCGGCAGCCGCCCGACCACCGTTCGGCGAAGCCGGGAACATAGAGGGACGCGCGCGACTTTCCACCCTCGAAGCGGACGTTGCCAAGGCGCCCGGCCTGGCTAGACTCGCCGCGTGCCGCTCCCGAGCAAGTCCCGAGCCTGCGTCCTGTTCCTGCTGCTGCTCGCCGGCTGCGCCTCCGGGCCCGAGGTCAAGCGCGCGATCACGGTCACCCCGACCGACAGCCTCAGTGTCGAGTACCAGCAGAGCAGCGGTCCGACGTTCGTGCTGCGCAACGCGCTCGCGGCCATGCGCGCGCGCGCGGCCGGCGAGCGCCCGAGTGCGAACCTCGTCGGCAAGCAGATCGACAACGAGGACATGCAGAAGCTGCTCGACGGGCTGGCCTCGTACGATTTCTTCCAGCTCGCGGCCGCGACCCCGCACAGCGGCGGGAAGGCCCGGCTGATCGTCGACCACAACGGCCGCCGCCACGTGCTCTCCGGCGTGCTGCAGGCCGGCGAGCAGTTCGACAAGTTCAACTCCTGCCTCGCGTCGTTCCAGTACGTGTTCAACCGGACCCAGGAGTACCAGAGCGATTGGGTGTCGCCGGCCCTGCAGAGCGAGATCGAGAAGAGCCAGGGCAAGCCGACGCAGCTCGAACGCACGGGGGCCACCAAGAAGTGAAATCCGGGCGCGCAGTCGCGATCGTGCCGGTGCGGGTCGACAGCCAGCGACTTCCCGGCAAGGCGCTGCTGCGCGAGACCGGGCAGCCGCTCTTCCTGCACACCTGGGCCGCCGCGTGCCGCGCGAAGTGCTTTGCGCGCGTCGTGATCGCCACCGACAGCGACGAGGTCGCCAGCGCCGCCGGCGCGGCCGGGGCCGAGGTCGTGCGCACGAGCCCGCGGCCACGGACCGGCTCCGAGCGCTGCGCCGAGGCCGTGCGCGAACTCGAGTGCGCGGCGGTCGTCGACATCCAGGGGGACTGGCCCGAGGTCGACCCGCGCGACCTCGAAGCCCTCGTCGACACGCTGCTGGTCGAGGGCGGCGTGCCGACGGCGACCCTG
>CAZSKV010000617.1:0-3136 GCA_964607495.1 uncultured candidatus Brocadiaceae bacterium | reverse complement strand
GCCCTCGTCGACGCTGACCTTGAGCACCAGGTCGCGCGGTTCGGCGCCGGGCGCGGTCTCGAAACCGGTCACCTTCGCGTCGCGGTAGCCGTGGTTGTGGTACCACGCCTCGAGCGCGTCCTGGTCCTCCTTGAACGTCTCGTCCTTGATCTCGCCACCGCCCAGGAACCAGTGCTGCTTGGTCTTCATGGCCTTCCGCAGGCGTTTGTTCGAGAACGCGCCGGCGCCGTCGAAGACGATCTTCTTGATCCGTACTTTCTCGCCCTCGTCGACGACGAACGTCAGGTCGAGCTGGTTGGTCGCCAGCGTGTCGAGGCGGGGCGAGATCTTCGCGCGGGCGAAGCCCTCGTCGCGGTAGTACTTGAGCAGCGAGTCGACCTGCGTCTGCACCTGCACGGCGGAGTAGGTGTCGCCCGTGCGCAGGAACGTCTTCTTCTCGAGGTCCACGTCCTCGCGCTTCTTGTTGCCGGTGTAGCGCACGGCGCCGAGGCGCGGGCGTTCCCGGACCACGATGACGAGGTCGATGACGCCGTCGTGCTCGCTGCGGTTGACCTTGACGTCCGAGAACAGGCCCAGCGCCACCAGCTTGCGCACGCCGCGGCGGATCGCGTCCTGCGCGAACCGCGTCCCGGCCGCGACCTCGAAGGTGCGCAGGATGCGCGTGCTGTCGGTGTGCACGTTGCCCTGCACCGAGACGCGGCCGATGGTCGGGGCGGCCTCCTCCCCCTGTGCCCGGGCGATGCCCGCCGGGACGACGCCGAGCAACAGGCAGGACGCGCCGAGCGACAGCACTCGGCGCAGGCATCGCGGCAGATGAAGGTGCACTCGGAAGTTCCTCTCGTGGCCGGGGATGGTCCGCGTCGCCATTGCCCGCTGCGGGCGTCCGTGCGCGCGCGAGCCGGACGGGAATGGCCAGGGTCCAGATGGGGAGTCGGCGGGGATGATAGCCACGGACGGCTCGATGTCCAGCCGCCGGGCCCTCCCCACCCGCTCTACCCCGCGCGCGGCCGGGGTGTTCCGCCGGGAAACGCACGGGGCGCCGGCGGGTGGTCCCGCCGGCGCCCCGGATGGTCGGAAGCCGCGGCTAGCTGGCCGGCACCGCCGGCGGGCTCGGCGCCCCGGCCGGCGCCGTCAGGAAGTCCAGTGCGTCGTCCTTGCGGGTGACCGTCACCTTCGAGCCGCTCGGGATCTGCCCCCGGAGGATGAACTCCGCGAACGGGTCCTCCAGCAGGCGCTGGATCGCGCGCTTCAGCGGACGGGCGCCCATCGCCGGGTCGAAGCCCTTGTCGATGAGCAGGTCCGTCGCCTCCTGCGAGATCTCCAGCTGGATCTCCTGCTGCTTGAGGCGCCCGCTGAACTGGCCGAGCAGGATCTGCACGATCTGGTTCATGTTCTCGCGGGTGAGCGAGTGGAACACGACCACGTCGTCGATGCGGTTCAGGAACTCGGGGTTGAAGGCGCGCTTGAGCTCGTCCTGCACCGTGCTCTTGATGGCCGAGAACTGCGCCGCGCCCTCGGCGTGCTTGAAGCCGAGCCCCTTGCCACCGGACAGGATCTGCCGGCCGCCGAGGTTCGACGTCATGATGATCACCGTGTTCTTGAAGTCGACCTTGCGGCGCGAGCTGTCGGTGAGCACGCCGTCGTCGAGCACCTGGAGCAGCACGTTGAACACGTCGGGGTGCGCCTTCTCGACTTCGTCGAGGAGCACGACCGAGTAGGGCTTGCGGCGCACCTTCTCGGTGAGCTGGCCGCCCTCTTCGTAGCCGACGTACCCGGGAGGCGCGCCGACCAGACGCGACACCGAGAACTTCTCCATGTACTCGCTCATGTCGAGGCGGATGAGCGCGTCCTGGTCGTCGAACAGGTCCGCGGCCAGCGCGCGCGCCAGCTCGGTCTTGCCGACGCCCGTGGGCCCCAGGAAGATGAACGAGCCGATCGGGCGCTTGGGATCGCGCAGGCCGACGCGGTTGCGGCGCACCGCGCGCGACACGGCGCTGACGGCCTCGTCCTGGCCGACGACGCGCTTCTTGAGCTCGTCCTCCATGCGCAGGAGCTTCTGGCTCTCCTCCTCGGCGAGCTTGACCACCGGGATGCCGGTCATGATCGACAGCACCGCGGCGATCTGGTCCTCGTCGACCGACACCGACTGGTCGCGCTTGGACTCGCTCCACGACTTCTTGAGGTCGGTGCGGCGGGCGCGCAGGTCCTTCTCCTTGTCACGCAGCCGCGCGGCCTTCTCGTACTCCTGTCCGCGGATCGCCGCCTCCTTCTCCTTCACCACTTCCTCGAGCTTCTTCTCGAGGTCGTGGATCTCGGAGGGGACGGTGCTGACCGACAGACGCGCGCGGGCGCACGCCTCGTCGATCACGTCGATCGCCTTGTCCGGGAAGAAGCGGTCGTTCATGTAGCGGTCGGCGAGCTTCACCGCCTGCACGATCGCGCCGTCCGTGATCTTGACGCCGTGGTGCGCCTCGTACTTGTCGCGCAGCCCCATCAGGATCTGGATCGTGTCTTCGATGCTCGGCTGGTCGACCATGACCGGCTGGAAGCGCCGTTCGAGCGCGCCGTCCTTCTCGATGTACTTGCGGTACTCGTCGAGCGTCGTAGCGCCGATGCACTGGAGCTCGCCACGCGCCAAGGGCGGCTTGAGGATGTTCGCGGCGTCGATCGCCCCCTCGGCGGCGCCCGCGCCGACGAGCGTGTGCAGCTCGTCGATGAACAGCACCGCGTCCGAGGTGGAGCGCAGCTCCTCGATGATCTTCTTGAGGCGCTCCTCGAACTCGCCGCGGTACTTGGTGCCCGCCACGAGCGACCCGATGTCCAGCGTCAGGACGCGCTTGTCGGCCAGCGTCTCGGGGACGTCCCCCGCCACGATCCGCTGCGCCAGGCCCTCCGCGATGGCGGTCTTGCCGACGCCGGGCTCGCCGATGAGCGCGGGGTTGTTCTTGGTGCGACGCGACAGGATCTGGATGACCCGCTCGATCTCCTTCTCCCGGCCGATGATCGGATCGATCTTGCCGGCACGCACCGCGTCCGGGAGGTTGATGCCCAGCTGGTCGATGGTGGGCGTCTTGCTGGCGCGCTTGGTCTCCTGGGCGGGGGTGGCGGCGCTCGACTGCGACAGCACCCGGATGAC
>CAZSKV010000616.1:0-15624 GCA_964607495.1 uncultured candidatus Brocadiaceae bacterium | reverse complement strand
ACCAGGGCTACTGGCCGGAGTCGGGCCTGACCGCGCCTTCCGACGCGGCGCTGCGCCACGACGTGCAGCTGGTGAAGGATCTGGGTCTGAACCTCGCGCGCAAGCACGTCAAGGTCGAGGACGCCCGCTGGTACTCGTGGTGCGACCGGCTCGGCGTGCTGGTGATGCAGGACATGCCGAGTTCGATGAACCTCGTGACCGACGCGGCGAGGGCGGGGTTCAAGCGCGAGCTCGAAGCCATGGTCCGGCAGCTGCAGGCGAGCCCCGCGGTCGTGCACTGGGTCGTGTTCAACGAGGACTGGGGCCGGCCCGGGGCGTTCCAGGACGAGTGCGTGCAGCGCGTGCGCCAGCTCGATCCGACGCGCCCCGTCACGGATGCCTCCGGCTGGACCCAGCGCGAGAACACGGACGTGACCGACGTGCACGACTACGGGGCCGACCTGCTGCGCCACGCCGAAGCGAAGCCGTTGCGGCCCAAGCTGCTCGGCGAGTGTGGCGGCGTCGCGTTCTCCCGCGAGGGGCATGTCTGGACCAAGGGCTGGGGCTACACCCAGGCGGCGACGCCGGCGTCGTTCTTGCGGCGCGTGCAGCGCCTCGCGCACCAGGCGGTGACGTGCCGTGGACTCTCGGGGTTCGTCTGGACCCAGCTCACCGACGTCGAGCAGGAACTCAACGGCTTCGTCCACTACGACCGCAGTGAGAAGGTGCCGCTCGCCGAGCTCGCGAAGATGCTCTCGGGCAACGAACCGCTGCCGGAGCGCATCTCCCCGGCGCAGTGGCGGTGTTTCGGCCCGTTCGACGGCGGCACCAGGATTGCGGACAGTCAGGACAGCGAGGCCAACCGCAAGGCCCTGGAGACCCTGCTCGGCCGCAGCTTTGCGCCCGAGGCGGTGTTGCTCGCGCCCGGCCCGGCCGATGCCTTGCCGGGCGGCAAGGGGGCCACACCGCGCGTGCACGGCGTCGACCTGTTGACCGTGTTCGGCGGCGCACCGGCCAACTGCGTGGCCTATGCGTCCGGCACGGTGCGTGTGGCGCAGCCGCGCACGATGCGCCTGCTCTTCGGCTCGGACGATGCGGCAGAGGTCTGGATCAACGGCAGGTCCGTGCACCGGCAGATCCGGGTCCGCGGCGCACGCCTGGGGGACGACGAGGTGCCCGCCGTGGCGCTCGTGGCCGGAGACAACCAGATCGTGGTCAAGGTCGCGCAGGGGATGTTCGGCTTCGGCTTCGCGCTCTGCTTCGAGGCCGAGTGAGCGGGATGCGGACGCTGCCCGACCTCCTCGCGCGGATCGAGGCCCGCGGCGGCAGCCCCTTCCTCGGCGCCGCGGACACGACGCTCTCGGGCGCCGGGTTCGCCGCGCGCGCGCGCGCACTCGCCCGCGGGATGCAGGCCGCCGGGGTGGTGCCGGGGCAGCGCGTCGCGATCTATCTCGAGAAGCGCGTCGAGAAGGCCCTGGCCGTGTTCGCGGCCGCCCTCACTGGCGCGATCTCGGTGGTCGTGAACCAGAAGCTCAAGGATGCCCAGCTGCAGCAGATCGTCGGCGACTGCACGCCGGGCCTGTGCGTGACCAGCCAGGCCAAGCTGGCGTTGCTCGAGGATCCCGCCGCGTTGCGCGCGAGCGTCAGGCTGCTGGACGTCGACCAGCCGCTCCCCGCGGCAGCCGCGGTGCCGGGCCCCTGGCCGCTGCTCGCGCCGGCCGACCCGGCGACGCTGCTCTACACCAGTGGCTCGACGGGCCCGCCCAAGGGCATCATCCAGAGCCATGGCTCCCTGCACGACGGCGCGCGGATCGTCGCCGGGTATCTCGGACTCACGCCCAAGGACCACCTGCTCGGCATCCTGCCGCTCTCGTTCGACTATGGCCTGAACCAGGTGCTCGGCGCCGCCTACGCCGGCAGCCGGATCACCCTGCTGCAGTACTTCGCGCTGCCGGAGGTGTTCGCGGCGCTGGCTGCCCTCCCGGCCACGGGCCTCGCGGGTGTGCCGGTGTTCTGGAGCGCGTTCGCGAGCGCGCTGCGCACCGGGCAGGCCGATCCCGGGACGCTGCACGCGCTGCGCTATGTGACCAACTCCGGCGGGCGGCTCGTCGTGGCCGACATCCAGACCCTGCGCGCGCACCTGCCGTGGGTCGCGGTGTTCAGCATGTACGGGCTCACCGAAGCGTTCCGCAGCGCCTACCTGCCGCCCGAACTGATCGACACGCGGCCGCTCTCGATCGGCCGGGCGGTGCCGGAGGTCGAGCTCCTGGTCGTCGACCCGGAGACCGGTCGCGAGTGCGACAGCGGCGAAGTCGGCGAGCTCGTGCACACCGGGGCCTTGCTCGCGGACGGCTACTGGAACCGCCCGGCCGACACCGCCGCAGTGTTCCGGCCCGACCCCCGGGATCCAACGCAGCGCGCGGTGTGGTCCGGGGACCTCGGACGCCGCGACGCGGATGGACTGTTGTACTTCGTCGGTCGCCGCGATCGGCAGCTCAAGGTCTCCGGCTACCGGGTGTCGCCCGACGAGGTCGAGCAGCACCTGCGCACCATCGGCGGGGTCGGGCTCGCGGCCGTGTTCGGCGTGCCGGACGCCGTGGCCGGACACCGGCTCGTCGCCTGCGTCGTGCCGGGTCCGGACGCCCCCGGCGACCTGGCCGCCGCGGTGGCGCGCTCCTGCCGCCGCACGCTGCCGCACTTCCTCGTGCCGGCCGAGATCCACGTGGTCGTGTCGCCCCCGCTGAACGCGAACGGCAAGATCGACGTCCCGGCACTCGCGCGGGCTCTCGGCCATGCATAGGCAGGACCTGCTCATGCAGCTCGCGCGGTTCCGCGCGCACTGTCCCGAGGGCGCGAGCCGCGCCGACCAGGTCGAAGAGCTGGTGCGCAGCCGGCCCGACTGCTTCGCGCGCACCTGCCTGCCCGGACATCTGACCGCGTCGGCCTGGATCCTGACCCCCGATCGCGAACGCTGCCTGCTGACGCACCACCGCAAGATCGGCCGCTGGCTGCAGCTCGGCGGCCATGCCGACGGGCAGGTGCTCGTGCACGAGGTGGCCCTGCGCGAAGCGCGCGAGGAGTCGGGGCTCGAGCACTTCGAGCTCGTGTGTCCGGAAGGAGTCCTGCAGCCGCTCGACGTGGACGTGCACTGGATCGAGGCCCATGGCGCCGAGCCGGGGCATTTCCATCACGACATCCGCTACCTGCTGCTGGCAACGGCTTCGACCGCGATCCGCCGCAGCGACGAGTCGGACGACCTGCGCTGGTTCCCGGTCGCGGAGCTCGGCGCGATCACGCGCGAAGAGAGCGTCCTGCGGCTCGCCAGGCTGGCTGCGCGCTGGAACCGGCGGTAGGCGACGAAGCGCTTTTCCGGACCGCCCCGGCGCTGTATCCACTGTCGGCACGATGACCGAACAACGCTTCTTCGGCTTGCCAGCGACCGCGATCTCGGACCTGAAGGCGCACGTCGGCAAGGAGGTGCTGGTCCAGGGCTGGCTCTACAACATGCGCAGCAAGGGCAAGATCCACTTCCTGCAGGTGCGGGACGGGTCCGGCATCGTGCAGGCGGTGATGGGGATCGGTGACGTGACCGCCGCGGAGTTCGAGGCTGCGGCAAAGCTCACGCAGGAATCGAGCCTGCGCGTCAAGGGCGTCGTGCGCGAGGACGCCCGCGCGCCTTCGGGCGTCGAGTTGACCGTGACCGGGTTCGCGGTGGTGCAGATCGCCGAGCCGTACCCGATCCAGCCGAAGGAGCACGGCACGGGCTTCCTGATGGAGAACCGGCACCTGTGGTTGCGCTCGAAGAAGACGATGGCGATCCTGCGGATCCGCGACGAGGCGATCCGCGCGATCCGCGACTTCTTCCACCGCGAGGGCTTCCTCTGCGTCGATGCGCCGATCTTCACGCCCAATGCCTGCGAGGGCACGAGCACGCTCTTCCAGGTCAAGTACTTCGACGACTTCGCCTATCTGACGCAATCCGGCCAGCTCTACGGCGAGGCCGCGGCCATGGCGATGGGCAAGGTCTATGTGTTCGGGCCGACGTTCCGCGCCGAGAAGAGCAAGACGCGGCGCCACCTGACCGAGTTCTGGATGGTGGAGCCCGAGGCGGCCTTCTACGACCTCGAGGACGTGATGGGGCTCGCCGAGCGGTTCGTGAGCTCGATCGTGCGCCGCGTGCTCGAGTGCCGGCGTGAGGACCTGAAGGCGCTCGAGCGCGACATCAGCAAGCTCGAGCCGGCCGCGCTCCTGCCGTATCCGCGGATCACGTACGACGAGGCGGCCAAGGTGCTCGCGCGCAAGCAGGTCGAGTTCAAGCACGGCGACGACTTCGGCGCGCCGCACGAGACCGCGGTCAGCGAGGACTACGACCGCCCGCTGATGGTGCATCGCTGGCCGTCGGCGGTCAAAGCGTTCTACATGAAGCGCGATCCGGCCGATCCGGCGATTGCGCTCGGCGTCGACATGATCGCGAGCGAGGGGTACGGCGAGATCATCGGTGGCTCCCAGCGCGAGGACGACCTCGAGCTCCTGCTCGAACGGATCCGCGCGCACGAACTGCCGATGGACGCGTTCCAGTGGTTCGTCGACCTGCGGCGCTTCGGCAGCGTGCCGCACGGCGGGTTCGGCCTGGGCCTCGAGCGGACCCTGGCCTGGATCTGCGGAGTCGATCATCTGCGCGAGTGCATCCCGTTCCCGCGGATGCTGCACCGCATCTATCCCTGATCAGCGGCGCGGCAGTTCGCTGAGGACGCGCGCCAGGCGGCCAGCCGGCAGGTCGCGCGCGAGCAGGGTGCCGTCGGCCGCGAGCAGGAACGAAGCCGGCAGGGCCGTGACGCGCAGCGCGAGGGCGGCTTCGTCGAGGAACTCCTGCGGGCAGGCGAGCATGGTTGCAGGGAGCTGCAGCTCACGCTCCTGCTGCGGCATCTCCGCGGTGCTGGTGCCGAGGCAGTAGCAGAGCAGCTGTTCGCGGCGCAGGCCGGCCTTGGCCCAGGTCGTCGCGAGCGCCTGCAGGTGTTCGCGGGTATCGGCTTCGTCCAGGCGCACGAACACGAGCAGCGCCGGGCTGCCGGCGAGGCGGCGCAGGTCGCGGCTCTCGCCCCGGCTGTCGAGACGCGGGCGCAGGTCGGGCAGTGCCGCGCCGATCTGGGGGAGCCGGGCGGGTGCGAGCCGCTGCCAGGCGGTCGCAGCCAGGTTCGCATAGCGGGTGCCGGCGAGATCGTGTTGCAGCCGGCGCAGACAGTCGCGTGCGAGTTCGAGTTCGTCGCGCAGCTCGTGCACCAGGGCCTGCCCGTAGAGGGCGGTGCCGCGCAGATCGGCCGCCGTCGCCGGCGCATCCGCGAGCACGCGCATGAAGCTCTCGCCGGCCCGGTCGAGCGCCAGCAACTGCAGCCGGACGAGCCCGCGCCGCGCTTCGGCGCGCAGCCCGATCTCCGAGAGGCGGCGGCGCTCCGTGGGCTCGGCCTGCAGGAAGGCATCGAGCCGGCGTTCCTGCTCCGCGAGGGGCAAGGGGACCGCGACCTTGCCGCCATCGAGCTCCTGGCAGAGGCGCGCGAAGGACTCCGCCGTCGGCGCGGTCGTGGGGCGCGATTCCTGCGCGAGCGCCGCCAGCGCGAGGAACCCCGTGCAGAGGCCTGGCAGCAGCCGGTTCATCGGCCGGCCGCGAAGTGCTCGCGCAGCGCCCGCACACCCTGCTCGAGACGCGGCCAGGGGGAATCCGGATCGAGACCGAAGGTCTGCCCGCCGCAGGCCTTGGCGATCGCGCTCAGGGCCATCTGCCGTTCGAGGGCCCAGCGTGGCCGGCTGCCGAGGCCAGCCGCAGCGGCCTCGGCTACGCCGAAGTTCGTGTCCGCCGCGAACAGCGCGCACAGGAACGGGACCGCGTCCCTGGTCTCGCCGAGTTCGAGCAGCGCGCAGGCGCAGGCCGTGCGCAGATCGACTGCGGCGCCATGGTCGGCGAGCGTGGTCTGCAGCACCGCGCGGGCGCCCGGTGCGGGCAGCCGGCCCAGGCTCAGTGCGGCCTCGGTTCCGAGGCCGCTGCGGGCCTGCACCTGCTGCAGCAACCAGGGAATCGCCGCCGGATCCCCGAGGTTGCCGAGGGCGCCGACCGCGGCCTGGGCGCCCGGGCTCAGGGGCGCCATATGGAGCTGCTCGAGCAGGGGGGTGGCGCCGGCCCGGCCGAGTGCCAGCACCGGAGGCAGGCGTTGGTGCCACTCGTGGGGCGGAGCGTCGAGCAGGGCGCGACAGAGTCCGGCAGCAGCCGTCGGTGCCGCTTCAGGCTTGCTCGCACAGGCCGCAGCGAGCGCGAGCGTCAGCAGGGCCGCGCGCGGCCTGGGATGGCGCATGCGCGCAGGATACGCCGCAGGGGACGCGGCTGCGATCGTCCGTTCAGCTCTCGGTCTTGGTCTGCGCGCGCCGGCGCGTGCGGCAGTAGAGGGCCACACCCGCGAGGCCGCTGCCCACGAGGAGCATCGTGCCGGGCTCCGGCGCCGGGTTGCCACCCGGTTCGTTGGGCTTCATGCGGTCGGGTGCCATCGGCTGGGTGCGCGGAGGGTCGTTTGGCCGCGAAGGATCGACCGGAGCGAAGGTCTGGTCGTCGCCGCGATTGACCGGTGGTTTCGGCATGTCGGATACGATCCGGGGCGAGGCACCGCTGTGGTCGGCGCAGGCCGCGAGCAGCAGCGCCAGTCCGCAGACGAGCAGCGAAGAGAAGCGCGGTGGAATCATGTTGTTGGTCAGGACGAACTGCGACACATGAGCAACCCACGTGCCACCTGCAGCCCCGATTCCCGCGGCACGCATGACATCGGGGAGTTGCCACTAGAGGGCCGTCCCAAGGCTGTAACCGCACTGCCCTGTCCCGGATCCCCGTTGCGGCGGTAGCTGCCGCTGGCATCGGCAAGTGCCGTGGACTGTCGGTCCACCGGCTCATGTAGCGGATTCTCGACGGTGTCTGGCCGCTGCAACATCAGGGCATCAGGGCGAAGGCCTGCAGCGAGCGATCGCCGAACGCGATGATCGCGACGCCATCGTCCAACACGAGCGGCGGCGCGTTGCTGCCCTTCTGCCCGCGCATCCGATAGCGCACCTGCATCGTCGCCGGATCGAGCACCAGGACCGAGCCACTGCGCAGGCTGACGAGCAACCCTTGCGCACTGCAGGTCATGCCGTTGGCGAGCAGTTGCTCGAAGCTCTGCTTGCCGATGGGTTCGCCATCGGCGATCCGGAACCCGAACACGCTCCGTCCTTCACCGACGAACACGGCGCTGGTACCGAGCACAGGGCTCAGGACCAGGTCACCGAGATCTCCCCGGCGCCAGAGGCGGCGGCCGTCGTCCGGATGGAACGCCTGCAACTGCCCGTCGTCGCCGCCGACGAGGATCGCCGCCTCCGCGTAGACCGGAGCGGTCAAGGTCGCGGCCCCGAGCTTCTGCCTCCAGACCTCGCCGCCGTCGCTCGCGCGCACCCGACACAGGAAGCCGTTGCGGGTCGCAAGCGCCAGCTGGCCGTTGCGGGCCGCGAGGCGGGCGCGCACGCCACCCGGCAGGTCGACGCGGTACTCCTGGGTCCCGGTGCGTGGATCGAGGCCGTAGAGCTGGCCGTTGATCGTCGCCACGACCAGCAGGTTGCCGCAGAGCATCGGTCTGGCTTCGACCGGCAGGCCCTGCTTCTCCCAGCGCAGGTCGCCGGTCTCCGGGTCGAAACAGCGCAGGTCGCCGTCCACCGAGGCGACCACCAGCCCGGAAGGGGTCGGCAGCGGCGAGGTCAGCAGCGCCGAGAGATCGGCGGCCTGGTAGCTCCAGAGCTTGCGTCCCGAATCCTGCGCGAAGGCGGTGATGCCGCCGGCCCGGTCGACGACGAAGAGGCGACCCTGCGCATCGGCGGCCGGCATGCGTTCGACCGCGCCGCCGAGCTGGGCCTGCCACAACGGCGATCTGGCCAGCAACGAGCGGACGAGCCCGACCTGGTCACCCTTGATCGCGACCTCCTCGGCGATGAAGCCCTCGCGCTGCACGCTGATCCGCGTGTCGTCGCCCGGCTTGTAGCGGATCGTCAGGGGCGTGCGGCCGAGCTCGACCGCGTTCTTGTGCACGATGGCTCCGGCTGGCAGCGACTCCACGCGCAGCGGCAGTTCGGTCAGCGACTCGAACGGGATCTGCGGATGGCTGCGCTTGAGCGCCCGCAGCTGGCCCTGCGCCGACGCGAAGTCGCCGTCCTGCGTGGCCTTCTCGATCACCTGCTGGAAGCGCAGGATGCCGGAGTAGCGTTCGACCTGGTCCCGGAAGTGGGCCTTGAGGTCGTCGTCCGTCGGATGCTCGGACAGCAGGCGACGGTACGAGTCGAGCGCCTGCTGGAACTCGTAGCGCTGCTCGTGCTCGCGCGCGGCCACGAGCAGCGGCTCGAGCCGGCGTGCGGAATCGAGGCGGGCCAGCGATTCGGTGTACTCGGCAAGACGCTGGCGGGCGGTCTTGAACGCCTGCACCACGACGCTGGCGGCTTGCGCGAGGCGCGCCCGTTCTTCCTGACTGAGCCACTTCTCGAGCGTCGGGTCGTCCTGCACCCGCTGCACGCCGAGGGCCCAGCGGTCCTCCCCGTCCTTGAAGTTGGTCTGCAGTTCCTTCAGGGAATGGGTGCGCACGGCCTCGCTGAGCAGCAGGTTCGGCGGATGCGGCAGGAGGTAGGGCAGGTTGCGGGCCTGGGTCTCGATCCGGTTCAGGATGCCCTTGAGGCGCGCACTGGAGGCGCCGAGGATCGGCGTGCGATCGGCTTCCCGCGCCCGGGCCAGGAGGTCGGCATAGAGCGCGAGCGCCGAACCGAGCTCACCGCGTTCGATGTAGTCGGCGGCGGCATCGAGCCGCGAGTCGAGGGCCTGCTTGCGCTTGCGCTCGACGGACTGTGCGGCCTGCTCGAGACCCGAGCGCACCCGCTCCCGCAACGCGAGGATCGCCGGTTCCTGGCCGAGTTCGACCAGGGCGGAGTCGAGGATCGCGATCGCCTGCTCGGTGCGCCCCGCGTCGAGCTGCTCCTGCACGTTCTGATGGAACTCCGCGATCCGCTCGCTCAGGATCCGCTCCTTGAACCACCAGGTTCCGAGCGCGGCCGTGAGCGTCATCGCGAGCGCGAGACCGACATGGCGGAGAATCCGCATGTGCCGGTTCGCATGCAGGTTCTTCAGCGCCTTGGCGATGTCCTTGCGCCGATAGTCGATCTTGAGGATCTGCTCGTAGACGATCGCGAGCCGGTCGGTACGGCGCTCGGCCTTGAACGTGGCCGCGAGGCACTCGAGCGTCGCCACGGCATCGTCCGCGCGGCCGAGCTTGTGCAGGAAGCGCGCCTTGCGCCACAGATTCGCCTGGTTGTCGGGGTCGAGGGACTCGACGTCGCGCGTGAAGGCGATCGCCTCCTCGTACTTCTGCTCCATCGCGTGCGCGTCGGCGAGCCCGCCGAGCACGTCGATGAGTTCCTTGCGCGCCACGTCGCCGAGCTCGTTCTCGGACTCGAGCAGGCACTCGCGCAGCAACGTGAGGACCGGAATCGACCGGGCGTCGAAGGTGCGCGCGCGCCGCGCGAGCTCGAGCGTGTCGGGCCGATAGGTGCTGCGCTGCGCGGCCTCGAGCAGATAGCTCGCGGCCAGCCGCGCTTCGCCGCAGCGTTGCAGGATCCCGACCAGGCTCTGCACGGTCGCCACGTCGAGTTCCTGCTCGGGCCGGTCATGGATCGTCTGCGCGGTCACCAGCGCGCGCTTCAGATCGCCGCGCTCGGTCTGCATCTCGGCGACTTTGAGGATCTCCTTGGTGCCGAGCAGCGCGACGAGACCGCGTTCGTGCAGGCGCAGCAGCGCGCAGGCGCAGTCGAAGAGGCTGCATGCGGAGGCGTCCGCGACTTCGCGGATGCTGGCCTGGCCAGTGACCGCCTGCAGCACGCGCGCATCGAGTTCGGACAGGTCGTCCGGTTGCTCCCAGCCGCTGCGTTGCGGCACTTCATCCATCGACGCGAACACGCGCACGATGCGCGCCCACTCGTCGCTACGACGGGCGACGTCGAGCAGGACGGAGTTGACCTCGAACTCGGGCAGCTGCTCGAGGTGCTCGCGCAGGACCGGATCCTCGCACGCGCCACGGTAGAACTCGAAGGTGCCGTGGTTCCACGTGAAGAGCGTATGGAGGTCGTCGGCGGACTGGGCCTCGAGGAAGCCCTTGAGCGTGTCCGCGTCGATCACGCCGAGGTCGATCAGCTGCTGCCCGATCGGCTTCTTGGTCTCCTTCTGCTGCTGCAGGGCCTGGCGCAGCTGCTCGGTGTTGACCAGCCCGGCCTGGACCAGGCGCTGGCCGAGGCGACGCGACTCGATCCGGGCAGGCAGGTAGCAGCGGACGTGGCCGTTGCGGAACAGCACCTCACGCTGCTCCAGCGGCGACTTGATGCGCAGCGTACCCTCCATCTTGGACATCGAGAGGGTGGTGAAGATGTCGGCGAGGTTGATCTGGTCGAGGTCACCCTTGATCGTGACCTCTTGCCCTTCGGGCCCGCCGCCCGTCTCCTGCTGACCCTGTGCCGGAGCCGCGAACTGCTCCGGGTCCATCAGGAAGTCCAGCTCTTCTGCCTTGAGTAGATCCCCGCTGTCGACCATGTGTAGCACGGTGGTCGCCGCCCCAGGCGCCTCCCATCCGCTGGCTTGGGTTTTCGGCATGCTCGCGGTGCTCGCTGGACCTTTGTTTGCCCAGGATGGGATCTCGGACATCGTGCTGCTCCGCGAACGCAGCGAGGAAGTACGGCGTCACTGGCGGCAGATGCTCGATCCGGGCCGCCGCGGCAACTGGCTGTCGGGTTTCGCGACAGCGCAGCAGGGTGGGGCGGGAGTCGCCGGTGTGCTCGGTGACATCGTGAAGCAGGAGAGTCACTCCAAGCGCCGCCTGCTGCAGCTCGCGGCCTTGTCCCTCGCCGGAGGCCGTGAGGGCGAGCAGTTCCTCGTGCAGTGGGCCACCTCCGAGCGCCGTGGCGAAGAGCGCTTGCTGGCATTGCTCGGCCTCGCGCTGCTGGCGGCGCCCGAAGTGCCCACTGAGCCACTGCTCCGGCTCGGGAGTGCCAACGAGGACGAAGCCCTGGTGGTGGCAGCCCTGCTGGCACTCGGCCGCGCGAGCCCCCGGCCGGCGCTGCCCGAGGCCCTGCTCGCCACGCGCAGTCCGGGCATCCTCGCCGCCGCATTGCTCGCGGCGCCAGCCGAAGGCTGGGGGCGGCAGGGATCCGCCCTGCTCGACCAGTGCCTGCAGGAGAAAGGCGGGGCCAACCACGCGCCGCTCGTGCTGCGGGCCTGGTTCCTCGCGCCGCAGCCACCGCTCGCCGGGCAGCGGGCTGCACGCGCGCGCGAAGTGCTGTCCGCGGGCGCGGCGGGCAGCAACCTGGGCACCCAGGAGTTGCGCGAAGCGGCAGCTCTCTTCCTGGCGGACTCCGTCGCCGCCGAAGCTGCCACCGGTGGGCTGCCGACGCCGCTCGCAGCGGACTGTCTCGCGATCATGGCCAGTGCGCCGCGGTTGCGCGAACGCCTCGCGGCGGCCGGCCTCGCGGGCGGGATCCCCACGTTGCTGGCGCGCCCGGGCCTGCGCCCGCGCCTCGCCCTGCTCTACGCGAGCCATGTGGCCTGGCCCCAGGTCGTGGCCGCGGCCGCCGCCTGGCAGGCCGAGCGCGAGGTTGCCGAAGTCGTGGTCCTGGGTCTCGCGCATCGCCTGCTCGCCAGTCCGCCCGCCACGGTCCCTGGCCTGGCCTTGGGCGGCCTGCCGGCCACCGTGCGACCCTGGCTCGAGTTCGCGAGTGCCCGGCCCATGAGCCCAGCTGAATCCTCCGCGGATGCGGAACTGGATCGGGCGCTCGGTCTCGCGCAGCGCGGGCGCCTGGATCGCGACGCAGCCCGCGCCGTGCTCGAGGCCAGCCTGGCCCGCCGCGGTGCGCACCCCGGCCTGGCGCGGGCCGAGGCCTGGCGCGCGCTGGTCCGCGACCTGCTGCTGCGCGGTTCGCGGCACGGGGAGTCGCGCTTCGGCAAGGGTGGCGAGGGTCCGGTCTACTTCGCGCGCGGCGTGCCGGCCGATCGCGAGGACTGCTTCGAAGTCGCCTGTGCGCTCTTCGAGTTCGTCAGCGCCCGAGTGCCCGAGCTGTCGCCCGGATCTGGTCTGCGCTGATCTCGGGACCCGGACTCACCCGGATCGTGCCCGCGGTCTCGGTCTGCAGGCAGGCGTGGATCCAGGGTGCGCAGTGGAAGCCCGTGCGCACGTGGATCGACGCGTCCGCGAGCAGGGCTCCCGCCTCGCTCGGATCGAGTTCGGGCAGCGTGAAGCTGGCGACCGGCACGCGCTCGCCAGCGGTGGGGGAGAGCCAGTGCACGCGGGGCTCGAGCGCGGCGTGCAGTTCGTCGAGGCGGGCGAGACCGTCGCGGCAGAGCGTGGCTTCGCGGCCAGCGATCCAGCGCAGGGCCGCGGCGAGGCCGAGGATCGCCGGCGTGTTCGGCGTTCCGGCCTCGAACGCCACCGGCCATGTCTCCGGGTGGCGTTCGAGGGCCCGGCTCGACCCCGTGCCACCCTGCTTCTGGGCCCGCAACGGCAGGTCGGGTGCCGTGGCCACGAAGCCGAGACCCGGCGGCGCGTGCAGGTGCTTGTGGGCGGAGGCCACGACGACGTCGGCGCCGACCGTCAGGGGCAGCAGTCCGGCGCTCTGGCTCGCATCGACCAGGGACCACGCGCCGTGCGTGCGCGCGAGCGCACAGATCGCCGCCGCCGGCAGCACGGCTCCGGTCACGTTGCTCGCATGGCTGAACGCGACGAGCCGGAAGCGCCGCGCGGCCAGTTGCGCAGCGAACGCCTCTTCCGGCACGCGGCCGCTGCGGTCACAGGGGATCCGCTCGATCACGAGTCCTTGCTGTTCCTGCAGGGCCAGCAGTGGGCGCACCAGGGAGCTGTGCTCGATCGCGGTGGTCAGGATCGCGTCGCCCGGCCGCAGCAGTCCGCGCAGCACGAGGTTGATGGACTCGGTCGCCCCCGAGGTGAACGCGATGCGCTCGGCCGGCATGCCGGTCAGCTGCGCGAGTCCCGCGCGCGCTGCGCGCACCTCGGCGGCGACCTCGGCGCAGCGCCGGCTGTCGCCGCGATCGGCGGAGACGCCGAGTTCGGTGTACCAGCGCAGCATCGCGGCGAGCACGGGCGCGGGTTTCGGGAAGCTCGTCGCCGCGTGGTCGAGGTAGATCATCGGGCCCCGATCCAGCGGTCGTAGAGCGCACGCGCCCGCTGCAGGTCGGCGGTGCCGAACACGATCGCGCGCCCGCCGCGGAACACCGAGAAGCGACAACCGTCGGCGGCGAAGCGCAGCATCTGGTCGGTGTGCTCGACCGCGATCCGGGCTCCGTGCAGATGGGCGGCGAGGCGGTCGAGTTCGATCGTCTGGCCGGAGAGGGGCAGGACCTGCACTGCCTCGCGGCCACACAGGCTCTGCGCCTCCGGTTGGCGCAGCGTGAGCGCGGGGAAGGTCCGCGTGCCGCAGGTCGCACAGGCCGGATCGGGCTGCGCATCCGCGAGCAGGACCTGCTGGGTGTTGCGCCAAAGATCCCAGCAATGCAGTCCGCGCGGCACCGCCTCGGGCGTGCCGGCGAGGATCTTCAACGCCTGGACGCCCTGGAACGCGGTCACGGCGGCGATCGTCGGCGCCAGGATCCCGGCGGTCTCGCAGGTCGGGCCTTCGCCCGCCGGCGGAGCCTCGGGCAAGAGACAGCGCAGGCACGGCCAGCCGGGCAGCACGGCCAGGGCCATGCCCTCGGCGCCGATCGCGCCGCCGTAGATCCACGGAATCTGCTCTTTGACCGCGAGATCGTTCAGCAGGTGGCGTGTCGGGAAGTTGTCGGTGCCGTCGAGGATCAGGTCCGGCTTCGCGCGCAGGGCCGCGTAGGTGTCAGGGCCGAAGTCGGTCACCAGGGGCTCGATCCGGCACGCCGAGTCGATGCGCGCGAGCTGCGCCGCCGCCGCGATCGCCTTGGGTGTGCCCGCCGCGGCATCCGCTTCGCCGAACAGGATCTGCCGTTGCAGGTTGCTGAGTTCGACGATGTCACGGTCGACCAGCCAGAGGCGGCCGATGCCGGCACGCACCAGCATGTCGGCGAGGTGGGTGCCGAGAGCGCCGACTCCGACCAGCAGCACCGACGCCCGGGCGATCCGCGCCTGCCCGGCCTCACCGATCGGGCGGAAGCGGATCTGGCGCGAGTATCGCTCAGCCGGGCGCATCGTGGCCTGCCCTCAGCCGGACCCGGTTCCGCCTGGGTCCCCGGGAGGTGGGGGCGGGTTCCCCGGCCGGGAGCCGCGGGGGGCGGCCATGCCGGGCCGGCGCGCCGCCTCAGGTCTTTGCGTAGTGGTCGGCGTTGACCTTGGCAAAGGACTTCCACTCTTCGGGGAGGTCGGCCTCGGCGTAGATCGCGTCGACCGGACAAGCATCGACGCAGAGCGTGCAGTCGATGCAGTCGTTGGGGTTGATGAAGAGCTGGCGGTCGGCGTCGGTGCCGTGGATGCAGTCCACGGGGCAGACGTCGACACAGGCCTTGTCCTTCACATCGATGCAGGGTTGGGCGATGACGTGCGTCATGTCGGAATGGGGTGCGTGCGAAAGAAGCGCCTCGTTCTAAGCCCTGACCCCGGCGTCCGCAACAAAGCGCCCGCGGGTCTCCGGGAATCGGGCTCGGGGGAACGTGCGAGAGGCGGGAGGCCAACCCGCCATCCTGGTGGCGCAGGGCCCCGGATCGACCGCGACCCGGGGCCAACCAGGCTGGGGGCCGACCCTGGCAATTGCGGGCCCTGGACAGATTGGCCTCGGGGGACGGAATGGTGGTCGGAACACGCTGGCGAGGGCGGCGGGGGTCGCCGGGTTGTGCCCCGAACCGCTGGGCGGTTACTCAGCTGCGCTCCCTGCGCACCGATTCGATGCCATCAACTGGCTGATCGCCGTTCGGGTGTGCGCCCACTCGCGCGCGCGACTGGGGGATTCAGGGCATGCTGCGGACGCGCGGGCACATGCCCGCGTGCGCGGCAGTCGCCGCACCGCAAAGCTGCGCCTGGGTCGAGCTCGGACCGCTCTTCGTTGCGCACGGAAGAAAGTGCAGGAGCAGTTTAGGAGGTGCTCACGGGCAATGGTACTTCTTCAGGCGGGAGTGCCCGAACTCCCGGAAGGGGTGTTGCCAAACTTCCCGCAACCGATTGAATCATCAAACATCTAACCGCGCCTCATCATTGAGCATGTCCGTGGACGACACCAGCCATGCAATGAGGCTTGCCATGAGACGCTCGTGCGCACTCACTCTTCTGGTCCGTATTGTGCCCAAGCGTGGCGACAAAGTCTGACAAGCCTCTCTGTTTGGCCAGCGTCGGGCGACTGTCCGGTCCGCGAGAATTCAATGACTGACAAGGCATCTACGATGTCGACCAATCGCTGTTCCCATGTGCTCAGTTGATGAGTTGTAGCGCGATGCTCAACCATGAGTTGTTGCAGCATGCTGAACGCAGGTGCCAACTTCGGAGACACAGGCGTGTACACCTTGCCTTCCTGTCATGCTGCGTGAGCAGACAACCACCGGCGATATCCACGGTCTTGGATGGTGAGGATGTGGCAGAGCATGAGTGCGCG
>CAZSKV010000615.1:0-14355 GCA_964607495.1 uncultured candidatus Brocadiaceae bacterium | reverse complement strand
GACGTGCGCCTGGTCTGGGCTCCCGAGCTCGCGGTCGGGTTCTATGGCGGCGACCCGGACAACTTCACCTACCCGCGCTTCAACCTCGACTGCTCGTTCTTCCGCGTCTACGACGACGGCAAGCCGATCCAGAGTCCCGACCACCTGCGGTGGAGCAAGGATGGCTGCAAGGAAGGGGATCTGGTGTTCGTCTCAGGGCACCCCGGCACGACCAACCGCCTGCAGACGCTGGCGACGCTCGCGACCTACCGGGACGTGATCTACCCGACGGTCCTCGGCGAGCTCGACAAGCGCCGTCAGGCCCTGCGCGAGTACGCGAAGGGCGGCGCCGAGCAGGCGCGCGAGATCCGCGACGAGATGTTCGGCATCGAGAACACCTTCAAGGCTCTCTCGGGTGAACTCGACTGCCTGCGCGACCCGGCGGTCATGCAGCGCAAGCAGGAGCAGGAGACTGCATTCCTCGCGACCGAGGCCGGCCAGAAGGTCAAACCCGCGGTCGAGAAGATCGCGACGGTGCGCGCCGAGTACGGCCGGATCTACCCCCTGCTCTTCCTGTCGAACCTCCCTGGCAAGCTTGCCGAGCTCGCGCAGAACCTGCTCGAGTACCACGAGGTCCCGCAGGACAACGCGGCGGCGCGCAAGACGGCGGAACTGGCCCTCTTCTCCTCGGCACCGATCTACCCAGGCATGGAGGAAGTGCTGTTGCGCACGACCTTCCAGAGCGCCCTCGACCGGCTCGGCGCCGAGCATGCGCTGGTGCAGACGCTGCTCGCCGGCAAGACCCCCGCCGAGCGGGCCGCGCAGCTCGTCAAGGAGACCAAGCTGATCTCCGTCGAGTCGCGCAAGAAGCTCGCGGCTGCAGGAGCCGAAGGCCTGGTCGACGCGAAGGAGCCCTTCGTCGAGCTGATCGGCGCGCTGCACGAGGCGATGCAGCCGCTGCGCCAGAAGGTGGGCCCGCTGCTCGGCACCGAGCAGCGCCTGAACACGCAGATCGCCGAGGCGCGCTTTGCGGCGTTCGGCAAGGAGAGCTATCCGGACGCGACCTTCACGCTGCGCCTCGCGTTCGGCGTGGTCAAGGGCTACGAATGGGGCACGACCGAGGTCCCCTGCAAGACGACGTTCGGCGGGCTCTACGACCGGCACGACGCGTTCGACGGCCGCGAACCCTGGCGCCTGCCCGAGCGCGCGCTCGCGGCCCGGGCGAAGGTCGACATGTCGACACCGCTGAACTTCGTGAGCACCGCAGACATCATCGGCGGCAACTCCGGGTCTCCGGTCGTCAACCGCAAGGGCGAGGTCGTCGGCTTGATCTTCGACGGCAACATCCAGTCACTCGGCGGCAACTTCGTCTACGACGAGCGCTGGGGCCGGTCGATCGCCGTGGACAGCCGCGGCATCCTCGAGGCGCTGCGGAAGATCTACGACGCGGGGAAGCTGGCGGAGGAGATCACGGGCGCCAGGTAGGCGCTGCAGGCACGCGGCCGTGCGGAACGCGCGGCGGGCGACCCCGGCAGTCCGCGACGGCCGGAGCAGCTTCGAAGTCCTTCCCTTGGGTGGACTTACAAGTGGTAGCGGGGATCGGACTTGAACCGACGACCTAACGCTTATGAAGCGTTTGCTCTAACCAGCTGAGCTACCCCGCCGCAATTGGGGCGGCGGATTCCACCGGAACACCGCTGCGAAGGCAAGCCTGATGTCCGCGTCTGGCCGGGCGCTTTCCCACGATGCCGTGGCCGAAGTAAACAAGATTCTCCAGCGGCCGTGAAACTTCCGGGGGGGTGGCGGGCTAGTTGCAGGTGTCGCGGATTGCATGGGTCTGCGACACGAGACGAGGTGGGTTCCCTGGCAGGAATTTTCCTCCCTGACGCCTGACTGATTCCCTCCTGACTATGAGCTTGTCCTGCCAGGGAACCGTTTTTCCGGGCTTCGCGAACGCGAGGCCCGCGGCGTTTCTGGGGCGATCGCGGCTGCGGTCGCGCTCCCGCTCTTCGCGGCACCGCGCAGGGGACCAACCTCGCCCCCGCCGCCGATGGAGCCGTGAGCTCAGGGGTAGATGTGCGTGCGACCGGCGTCCGAGAGCTGCACCGGGAAGGCGAACGGACTCGCCGTCTCGAGCCACTGCAGCACCAGGTCGCCCGCGGCGAGCCCGGCAGGGATCGGCAGCGTCACCTGCGCCTGACCGCCCTGGACCGGCACTGGGCCGAGGAAGATCGGGCCGGGCGTCAGCGACACGTAGAGCGTGCAACCCAGGTTGAAGATCGGCGGGAACACCGGCTGCACCGCGTGGGTCGAGTGCAGCAGCAGCCATGCTTGTCCAGCACTGCTGCCGGTGAGGGTCGGGGTCCAGTTCGGATTCCCGGCGTAGGGCGCGTCGCCGCGGAAGCCGACCGTGCCCCCGCAGGTCGATCCGGAGCGGAAGGCGGCGACCAGCGAGTAGACCGTGTCGCTCTGGGCATCGGCCAGCAGCACGAACTTGGCGACATTGTGGTCGTGACCCGAGACCTCGAACTCGACACCCTGCACGTTGCCGCCGGCGGGGGTGCCAGCCACTGTGGGGTCGCCGAGCACGACGAGACCGTTCTTCGCGCCGGTCCCGAGATCCGCGGCGATGCCGACGACGCCCGTGTTCGCGCGGCCGGTCCCCCCCGAGCCGAAGGCCCAGAGCAGCCGGTAGCCGGGATCGAGTGCGAGGGCCCGCGGCAGGGGATGCGGGCACGGGATCGCGCGCACGAGGCTGCCGTCGCGCCGGAGTTCGTAGACCTGGGGACCCTGGTCGCAGACGTAGACCGTGCCTGCTCCCGAGGCTCCGAAGGGATCGAAGGCCAGCCCGCGCAGCGTCGTCAAGCCGAGCGAGGTCGGCACGCCCAGGTCCTTGGCCGGCGCGAAAGCCGCGGTGGCGACGTCGAACGCGAAGAGCTTCGCCCCGCCGGCCGCAACCTCACAGCCGCCGTAGACGACGTTCGCAGCCGAGTCGTAGGCGAGGTCGAGCAGCCCGTTCGCCGATCCCTGCACGGCCGCAGGCTGGTCGTACCCCGCAACATAGGCGCCCGTGCTGGAGAAGCGCAGCAGCCGGTGCTTGCTCGCGGCCGTGGCCCGCGCGGTCGCGACGTAGTACTCGCCGCCGGCGTCGCGGGCGACGCCCTGCATCAGCGCATGGTCGACCCCGGTCGCGAGCCTGGCGACGCTCTGGGCGTCGAAGCGACCCCCGTGCGGCTGACCGAGTTGGGCTGGGAGCACGCTCGCCAAGGCCAGGATGAGGGCGAAGGGCAGGACAGAGGCCGTGGAGTGGGACATCGGTGACCGGGTCTGGGACGGGCAGGCGGGCGGGAAAGAAAAGTCTATCCCACGGTCTTGTCGACTCCGCCCGGCCGGGGACTCAGCCCCGCACCAGGTCCAAGAACTCGGCGCGAGTGCGCGGATCGCTGCGGAACATCCCGAGCAGGCAGCTGGTCACGGTCGACGAGTTCTGCTTCTCGACACCGCGCATCATCATGCACAGGTGCGAGGCCTGGATCACGACGCCCACCCCCTTGGGCTGCAGGACCTCCTGGATCGACTTGGCGATCTGCACGGTCAGGCGCTCCTGCACCTGCAGCCGGCGGGCGAAGCAGTCGACGAGTCGCGCGACCTTCGACAGGCCGACGATCCGACCGTTCGGGATGTAGGCGACGTGTGCCCGGCCGAAGAAGGGCGCCAGGTGGTGCTCGCAGAGCGAGTAGACCTCGATGTCGCGCACGAGCACCATCTCGTCGGTGTCGGCCTCGAAGAGCGCATCACCAATGATCTTGCGCGGGTCCTGGGCATAGCCCTGGGTGTAGAAACGCAGCGCCCGCTCGACGCGGCCGGGCGTCCGCGCGAGGCCGTCGCGATCGGGCGCGGGATCGAGTTCGCGCAGCAACGCCCGCACACTCTTCTGGAAGGCCGACGAATCGTGCGAGTCAACCATGGTCAGGTGCCTGCCGGCGCATCAGCGCATAGAAAGGCCATCCGAGCGCGCAAATCAACAGACCAGTCAGCGAGGCCTGTGGCGAGATCGCGACCGCGCCGGCCGTGATCGCCAGGCCGGCCAGCGAGAAGGTCAGCGCGACCACTCCGCCGCCGGGGGCCCGGAACCCCTGTGCGAGCGGCTGCCGGCGCAGCCGCAGCAGCGCGGCCCCGAGCAGCGCGAAGAACAGCCAGTCGACGAACACGACGCCGTCGAGCAGGAAGCCGAGCACGTCCTTCGCGCCAGCGTCGCCGCGCACGCTCGCCACGACGTGCGTGATCCCGAGCAGGAGGATGCTCCAGGTCCCCTGCACGAGGACGGCGAGCGTCGGCACGCCCCGGGTCGCGTGCAACCGGCCGACGGCGGCGAAGAACAACCTTTCGCGCGCCATCGTGTGCAGCACGAACGGTGGCGCGAGGCAGATCGTGTTCATGATCCCGCCGGCCGAGATCACGATCATCGCCGCGAGCACCCGCCCGGCGATCTCCCCGGCGCGTTCCCCACCGAACGCGGCCCGCGCGGCATCGACGCCGAGGCTCGTCGACTGGGCGACGCCGCCGAAACCGAGCAGGTTCAGGAACGCGAGGTTCACCGTCACATAGGCGAGCACCACCACCGCGACGCCGCCGAGGATCCCGATCGGCACGTCGCGCAGCGGCTTGCGCGCCGCGCCGGCGACGAACGACGCCTGCTGCCAGCCGCCGAACGAGAACATCACGGGCAGGATCGCGCCGGCGATCGCCTCGATCCAGCCGCGCCGTTCGGTCGTGAATCCGGTGACCTGGCCCGCGGCCTTGCCACCGGCGAAGAGCGCGATCACGACGACGCTGAACACCGCGAGCGTCTTGGTGACCGTCAACACGTTCTGCACGGTCTTGCCGACCCGCAGGCCGATCACGTTCACGAGCGTGAACAGGGCGATCGCGACCGCGGCCCACGCCACCTTCTCCCCGGCGGTCGAGCGCGCCGCGCCGTGCAGCAGCTGGTCGAGGTACTCGACCAGGATGATGCCGACGACGCCGATCGCCCCGGCCTGGATGCACAGCCAGTTGGCCCAGCCATAGAGGAACGCCGGCAGCGGCCCGAACGCGGCATGCAGGTACGAGAACGAACCGCCGTGACCCTTGACGCGGCACGCGAGCTCCGCGAACACGAGGCCACCGAGGATCGCGAGCACGCCGCCGAGTCCCCACGCGAACACGACCTGCGCCGCGTCGTCGCAGCGCCCGGCCACCTTGCTCGGCGTGAAGAAGATGCCGACGCCGATGATGCCGCCGACCGCCAGGCAGCCGATGTCGAACGGACCGAGGCCGGGAGCCGGTCCGGTCTGGTCATTGGCCATGCAGGAACTCGGCGAGGTCGAGGATCACGGTGCCGTGGGAGAAGTCAGGCGCGAATCGTTGCACGCGCAGGCCGTCCTGGTCCAGCACGTAGAGCGATCCGGCCGGGTCGGAGCAGATCGCCAGCGGCTCGGCGATCGGCAGCGTGCCGAGCGGTTTGCCGAGCCAGGAGAAGCGCTTGAGCCCCGGGCCGTCACCGTGCTCGACCACGACCAGCGACTTGCCCGGCTGCGGCGCAACCGCGACCGGCCGGCTCGTCTCGCCGGGGCGCGTCGCGGTGGGGAAGGTGCGTACGAACCGCCCCTCGGCCGTGTAGCACTGCACGCAGCCATGCAGGGTGTCGGCGACGAAGATGCCCGCGGCGCTGGCGCAGATCCCGCGCGGCGCCCCGAACGGACGGCCGGATTCGCCGAACGCGTGCAGCGGCGGCAGGGCCACGCCGGCGCTGGTGAAGCGCTGGACTCCGGTCACGAGCCGGGCGTCGCCGCAGCAGACGTAGACGACGCCGGCGTGGACGGCGACGCCGTGCGGGCGCGTCAACACGCCGGGGCGGTCGCGGCGCCGCGCATGGTGCGATGCCGTGCTCGGCTGGCCGAAGTGCGCGAGCTCCTGGCCGAAGATCGTGAAGCGGCGCAGCAGGTCCTTGCGCGTGTCGGCGACGAAGAGCGTGAACGCCGCGTCGATCGCCACCCCCCCGGCCTCGGCGAACTCGAACGACGCGGCGGGCCGGCGCTCCTCGAGATCGATCAGGAACACGCGGCCCCGCACGTCGGAGACGGCGGCGCAGAGCAGGTTCTTGCGGATCGCGAGGCCTCCGAGCATCCGGCGGCGGAGCGTAGCCCACTGCAAAACCCGCGGCTACGCTGCGCGTGCCCATGAGCGACCAGCCGACGCCACGCATCCTCGTCGACCCGAGCACGGGCCGGCCGGTACTCATGGCGCCGCGGCGCCAGGTGCGGCCGCACAACACCGGTCCCGGCGACACGGGCACGGCCTGCCCGTTCTGTCCGAGCCACGAGGCCGACACGCCGCCCGAGCTGGACGCGATCCGCGCCCCGGGCACCGCCAAGGACCAGCCGGGCTGGACCATGCGCTCGTTCGCCAACCTCTATCCGGCCACCGATCACCACGAGGTCGTGGCCGAGGGTGCCGAGCACCACACGCAACCCGTGCACCTGGATTCCGGGCTGTGGACGCAGGCCCTGACGCTCTACCAGCGCCGGATCCGCACGCTCGAGGCGAGGCCCGGCGTGCGCACCGCCTACTGGTTCAAGAACGTCGGCGCCGCCGCGGGCGCATCGATGGCGCACAACCACAGCCAGATCCTCGGCCTGCCGATGCTGCCACCGCGCCTCGTGCTCGAGGACGAGCAGAACCGCCGCCACGGGCACTGCGTGCACTGTGCCGAGATCGCCGCCGCCGAGACCGACGGCCGGCTGGTCTGGCGCGGTCCACACCACCTGATCCTGATCCCCTCGGTGCCCAAGCTGCCGCACGAGACCTGGCTGCTGCCGCGCGCGCACGGCAGCGATTTCCTGGCCGAAGATCCGGCCGAGCTCGCGACGGCCCTGCACACGCTCTTCTGCCGCATCGCGCGGGCGTTCCGCGAGCCGCCGTTCAACCTCTACCTGCACCGGATTCCCGGCGGCGACTTCCACTGGCACTGGGAGCTGCAACCGCGCACCGGCCAGGTCGCCGGCCTCGAGCTCGGCGGCGACATGTACATCAACTCGGTCCTACCGCAGCAGAGCGCGGCGCGCCTGCGCGGCTGAGAGCGCCGCCGCGAGGCCGGCCGCGAGGATCGGGTCGGCCCCGGCGCTGTAGGGTCCGGGTGCTGGCGCCTCGATGTCGACCTCGACCCCCTTGCCCTCGATCTCGCGGCTGAGGGCGCCGAGCGTGAAGCTCGGGAACATCAGCACCGAGTCCTGGCCGACGTCCTGGAACGTCGCCGGCAGCAACGCACCCGCCGTGCGTTCCCCGACCAGGGGGCCGAGTCCCTGCCGGCGGATCTCGTGCGCGAGCGCTTCCTTGGCGCTGCGCGCCTGCTGGTCGACGAGGAACACGAAGCGGAACCGGTCCTGGTGCTGCGCGAGCACACGCGCGAGGGCGGTGACGGCCGCCGCGTTGCCCCCGCGGCCGCGCAGGTCGAGCACCACGGCTTCGCAGCCGGCGAGCGCCTTGGCGAGCGTGTCCTGCACCAGCTGCGGCACGCCGGTCATGTGCATGAAGCGCAGGCGCAGGTAACCGATGCTCCGCCCGGAGCGCTCGAGCACCCGGATCGAGGCCCTGGTCGCGAGCAGCGCCGAATAGCGGGCCGCGACGACTTCGAATTCCTGCTCTTCACCCGGACGCCGCTCGATCGCCAAGCGGACGCGTTCGCCGTCGGCAGCGAGCAGCAGGTGCTGCGGCCGATCCGGCAGCGCCGCGTCGTCGGAGCGGGCGTCGAGCCGCGCCGAGCCCCCGGTCGGCACGCCGTCCACCGCCAGCACGCGGTCGCCGCGCAGCACGCCGGCCGCGGCGGCGGGCCCGCCCTCGAGCACGTCGTGCACGAAGTAGCGTCCCCCGCGCTCGACGAGCTCGAGACCAAGAGTCGGCGCCTGCTTGCCCTGCAGTTCGTCGAGCAGATGCTCGTAGGTGGAGCGTGAGTACAGGGCCAGGTGGCTGGCCGGGATCTCGGCGAGGAACGCGTGGATCACCGCCCGTTCCTCGGCCAAGGACGCCGTGGCGCGCGCGAGGTCGCGGTAGCGGGCCGCGAGCGCCGGCAACTGCTCCTTGCGGAACCGGGCGTCGTGGAACGACGCGGCCAGGGTCTCATGGACTGCCGCGAAGAGCTCGCCGCGCTCCTGGGCAGGGAGCAGCAGCGCGAACAGCAAGGAGGACAGGAACTGGAGGCGCACCGGGACCGCAGACGCACGCGGGCGTGATTTCCTCCGAGTCTACTTGCCGCGCAGCTTGCCGAGCGCCTCGCGGGCCCGCTCGGCCAGCTCGGGATCGAGCTTCGCCTTCTCGAGTTCCGGGTAGACGGTGCTCCACTCGCGATCGCCGCCCTGGGCGCGATAGCGCTCGGCGCGGTCGAGCAGCTTGCGCATGCGGGTCGAGAGGTCCCATTCGCCCGTGCGCACGAAGAGCAGCGCGACCTGGCCCAGGCCCCTGCCCGAGTCGATCGCCAGCAGGGCGTCGAGCAAGGCGCGTTTGGTGTGGTTCTTCGCGTGTGGCAGGTGCCGCAGGTGGAACGCGATCAGCCGGGCGTCGGTCAGGGCAGCCAGGGCCTGCAATGCGGCCTCGTCCTGGTCACCGCGCTGCTCGGCCATTGCGAGGACGGCAGCCGCAGCCAGCTCGCGCTCGGCCTGGGCCAGCAGGATCTGGGCCCGGCCGAGGAAGTCCTCGCGTTCGAGTTGCGGCAGGAGCTTCGTCAGTTCGGTCCTGGCCTCGGCGGCCCGGCCGGCCGCGACCAGCGTCGCCGCGGCCTCGATCTGCAGCTCGATCAACTCGTCGCGCAATTCGCCGGCCTCGCGGCCGGCCAGCGTGTAGCGCAGGCCCTGTGCCAGCGCATCGAGCTGGGTCACGGCCTCGCCAATCCGCCCGCGCGCGAGCTCGGGCAGCTCGTCGTGCAAGGCCCGCACCAGCACCCGCGACGCGGTGAGCTCGGCCACGCCGACCAGGCAGAGGGCGATCAGGATCGTGCTCGCGATCGCCGACCGCAGGAACCGCAGGCGCCGCTCGCGCCGCCGTCGGCGCGCGCCCGAACGCAGATCCTGGATGCGGCGCTGCAGCACCTGGTCGTCGGGCGCGATCGCGGCCGCGGCTTCGAGGGCCGTGAGGACCACGCCGTCGTCGTCGCCGCCGAGCTCGGCCAGCCGCAAGTGGCAGCCGACCGCCCGCTCGACGTTGCCGAGCACACCCTCGACCTCGGCCATCTGCGCGAGCAGGACCGGGTTCTCGTGGCGCTTGAGCCCCGCCTCGAGCGCCTTCTTCGCGCGCTCGGCGAGACCGGTCTGCAGACAGGTCTCGGCGAAGGCCGCGCACGCCGCCGCGTGCGTGTCGAAGTTGCCGTGCGCGACCAGCAGTTCGAGGCGGCGCTCCTGGATCGCAAGGTCGCCCGGATTCAGGGCCACGGCCTGGTCCAGGCGGGCCAGCGCCTCGCCCCACTGCTTCTGCTGCGCGGCCTGGAAGCCGAGCAGCGCGAGTTCCGAGGCGGCCTCCGCCGTGCGCCCGGCCGCCTCGAGCAGGCCGGCCAGACGGTCGCGCAGCTGCTGGTGGTTGCGCTCGTAGCGCACCGCGGTCGTCAGCAGTTCGATCGCGAGGCGGCTGTCACCCTGCTGCAGGGCCTCGTCGGCCCCGGCCGCGAGCTCTTCGCCGGTGCAGCCGCGCGCGTACCCCTGTTGCACGAGATCGGACACGGCCTTCCTGACCAGGAACGGCCGCACCGGCAGCTCGCGCACCAGGTCGCCGACCGAGAGTCGGCCATCGAGCCGCTTCGCGACCTCGAGCGTGGTCGCGTCGAACTCGTTCTCCATCACGTCCTTGATCAGCACGAAGCGGTCGCCGTCGGCCGTGATCACCCGCTGGATGCGCTCGGTCTCGTCGACGCGCCGCGCGCCCTCGATCACGAGCGGCGCCGGATCGAGCCGGAGCCCGGCGGCGACCTGCTGCGCGTCGAAGCAGCCCGGCTTCGGTTCGCCGTCCTCGAAGCGGAACTCCGCGGTCTTCTGCAGCATCGCCGCGAACACCTCTTCCTCGACCAGCTCGACCAGCGTGCCGTGCACGAGGTCGTCGGGCAGCAGCTCGAGCGCCGCGATCTGCTCCTGCAGCGACTTCTTCGAGCGCCGGTGCCGTTTCTCGATCGCATCGATCTGCTTCGCATCCAGGTGACCGCGCTGCTGCAGGGTCGCGAGCAGCGGCAGCTCCTTGCCGTCACCCGAGGCCGCGCCCGCGATCAACCCCTCGCAGAACCAGATCCGGAACACGCGTTCGCGGGTCTTGACCTCGAGCACGCCAGTCAGGCGGTTCGAGAAGACGTTCTGGATGACGTCCGCGAGTTGGATGCCCTTGAGATCGCCTGAAAACGTCATCGCATCCCTACATCGGCCTCCCGGGTTTCGACCTTGCGCGGACGGGGCGAATCCCGCAGTGGCATCGTTCCCGACGGGCGGCTAAGCACATCGGCGTGCACGCCAGGCTCCGCTTCGGATTCGCGCTCGCGCTGTGGCTCCTCGCCCTGTGGCCGGTCACGCTGATCGTGTTGCACGCGGATTCGCCGATCGCGGCCGCGCGCACGCAGCTGGCCGTGCAGGCTCTCGCCGGACAGGCCGGATCCGCGGGCCTGGTCCTCGCGCTGGTGCTCGCGCTGCTCTACCCCCCGTTCGTGCCCGGCCTGCGGCTGCACTGGCACCGACTGCGCCGCCGGCTGGCGGTCGAACGCACGCCGCTGCTCGAGGCGCTCACGCGCCTGCGCAGCTTCGAGACCGCGCACGACCACTTCGTCGCCGGCCGCACCTTGCTCGCGATCGGCGAGGCCCCGCGCGCACTCCCCCACCTGCTGCGCGCCGCAGAGCTCGACCCCGCGCACGCGGCGACCGCGATGGCGCTCGGCGAGTGCCTGGTCGCGCAGCGCGCCTGGCCGCAGGCCGCCGCGGTGCTGCAGCGCGTGGTCGCCGCGGACGAGGGCCATGCCTACGGGGACGGCCTGCTGCGCCTCGGCGAAGCGCTGCTGCGCAGCCGCGAACCGGCCGCCGCCCGCGCCGTGCTCGAGCGCAGGGTCGCGCGTTTCGGACCGAACCGGGAGGCGCTCCATCTGCTCGCCGACGCCTGTGCCGACCTCGGCGACCACGCGGCCCGGACGCAGGCGCTGCGCCAGGCGAGCGTGCCGCTCGACCCGGCCGAACGCCGCAACCCGGGGGCCGCCTACTGGCGCGCCCGCGCGCGCGTCAGCCTGTGGAGGCCCGGCCGGTGAGTGCGCGCTTCGATTTCAACCGCGCGACGCCGGTCACGACCTTGACCCTGGTCGGCTATGCGTTGCTCGCGCTGCAGACCGGACTCGTCAGCGGCAACAATGAGAGCTTCTACCGCGCCGGGGCCATGGTCGGCCTCTGCGTGATGGACGGCGAACCGTGGCGGCTCCTGACCTACGCCTGGTTGCACGGCGGCCTGCTGCATCTCGCGTTCAACAGCATGGCGCTCTGGAGTTTCGGCCCGACGCTCGAGCGGCTCCTCGGGAGCGGGCGCTTCCTCGCGGTCTACCTCGTGACCGCGGTCGGCAGCGGGATCGCAGGCTGCCTCTGGCACAACCCGGTGCAACCGCTGGTCGGCGGCTCCGGCGCGATCTTCGGCCTCTTCGGCGCGGCCGTGGCACTGAACATGCGCGCGGGCAAGAGCCCGCTCGACTTCCTGAACTACCAGGGGCCGCGGCAGCTGCTCGGCCTGATCGCGACCAACCTGGTGCTCGGGTTCCTGATCCCGCAGGTCAGCAACGCCGGCCACATCGGCGGCCTCGTGACCGGCCTCGCGTTCGTCTACTGCTTCTTCGACCGCAAGGGCCGGCACGTGCCGGACTGGAGTTCGCGCTGCGTGCAGGCCGGCTGGCTCGCGCTCCTTGCCGCGGCCCTGCTCTGGTGCTTGATGCCGGTCACGCGCTGGGATCACCGCCTGCGCGAGGCGGCGACCACCCGCGATCCCGTGCGCAAGGCAGCACTCGAAGAGATCCACGGCCGCCCGATCGCGCTCGACCTCGCCGAGCTGCGGCAAGTGGCGCCGCTGGCCGCGCGGATCAAACGCTGGAAGCCCTGACCGGTCCGGCTCAGCGCCAGCGCACGAGCAGGCGTTCGCCCGGAGTCTCGTCGTCACCCGGCTGCAGGTAGACCGGCAGCCCCCACTCCTCGAGCCGCGGATCGGCCCACAGGCGCTGCGGCAGGCAGACCACCGCCGGGCCGATCCCGAGCACGGCGGCCTCACGCGACCCATGTGGAGCGGAGAGCCGCGCGACCCGGAAGCGCGTGTCCTCGCGCAGCGCAGCGCGCATCACCTCGGGCACATAGGCCACGACCGCGCGCGGTTTCGCCTCGACGATCGTGAGCAGCGGCTGGCCGGCGGCGAGCCACTGCCCGGGCACCACGTGCAGGGTCTCGACCACGCCCGCAGCCGGGGCCCGGAAGGTGTGCTGGTCGATCTCGAGAGCCACGAGCTCGAGCGCGACCTCCTGGGCCCGGATCTGCCAGCGGAAGGGCGTGAGCTGCGGATCGTCGGCCGCCTGGACCTCGCCAGCGGCCTCCTGCCAGGCGACCAGGCGCTGGCGCGCCGCCTGCTCGCGCGCTTCGTGCCCGGCCAGGACCTCGAGGAGCTCGTCACTGCGCTTCTTCAGGGCATCGTGCTCGGTGGCCAGCGCGGTCAGCTCGGACCCCGAGGCCATGCCGAGCTGTTCGAGGCTCTGGATGCGCTGCATCTCGACGCCGACGCCCTGCTGGCGGACGCGCGCTTCCTCGCGATCGGCGCGCACGGCGAGGCGCTCGACGCGCGCGGAGTCGAGGTCGCCGTGCAGCCGCCGCAGCTCGTCGAAGCGGTCCTCGACGCGCACCTTCGCCTCGAGCGCGAGACGGGCCTGCTCGGCCGCGAGTTCGGCCCGGACCCGCTCGAGTTCGTGCCGGGTCGCGGCCAGACGCAGGCGGACCCCCTCGTCGCCGAGGCGCGCGACGACCTGGCCCGCGGTCACGGCCTGGCGCGCGCCGACCGCGAGGGTGCGCACTTCGCCCCCGAGGCCGCTGCTGACCGCGTGGCGCCCGGGCTCGGCCAACGCCTTGATCGGCGCCGCCGGCGCGCGGTCGCGCAACAACCAGGCGACGACGACCGCGGCCGAGAGCCAGGCGAGCAGCGGCAGGCTGCGGAATGCGCGCTTGCGCAACCGGGAGAACCAGGACGGCTGCTTGCGGCTCGGCTGGAAGACCAGGGGTTCCATCTCAGGTCTCCGCGTCCTCGTTCTGCATCAGGAGCACGATTCCGGCCGCCCCCGGGATCGCCTCGAGGTCCTGCACCAGACCGCTGGAGTGCGTCGGGTCGTCGAGCTCGACCCGGTACGCGAACTCGAGCTGCTGCGGGGCACCGGCCTCGCGCAGGTGCATCAGGGCGAAGGTGCGGCAGTAGTGCTGCAGGGTCTTGCGCAGCATCCCTTCCTGCTCGGCGAGCGCAGGCATCGACAGGCGCAGGACCGCATTCGAGTGGATGCGTTCGCCGAACCGCGCCCACGCGAGGTAGCTCGCGACCGCGAGCGCGAAGGCCGTGCCGACGAGCGCGAGCAGCAGGTTCCGCGAGCCGACCGCGATGCCGATGCCGACCGCGATGAACAGGAACGCCGTGTCGCGTGTGTCCTTGATCGGCGTCCGGAAGCGGATCAGCGCCAACGCCCCGAACAGGCCGATCGCCCCGGCGAGGTTGTTGCCGATCGCGAGCATCACCATCGTCACGACGAGGTTCAGCAGTACGAGGCCCTGCACGAACGAGCGCGAGTAGGAGACGCCATGGTGCGTCCCCACGTAGACCCAGGCGGTCGCCTGCGCGAGCAGGAAGGAACAGCAGAGGTGCAGCAGGATCTCGGTGGCCGGGATCGCGACCAGCGCCCCGGGCTCGCCGAGGAGTTGATAGAGCAGTTCGTTCATGGCTCGACCCCGCCGCCGACGCTGGTGATCGCGCGGCCCGTCGCCGCGAGGCAGCGCGCGTACTTGGAGAACGACCGCCGCTGGAGTCCCTGCCCGTGCACGATCGCATCGAGCCACGCCGGGCAGCGCCGGTTGAACTTGAGCTCGAGCACGACCATCCCGGTCTCGACGCTCTGGAAGTCCGCGCCGTGCAGGCGCACCTCGGCGCGCGGCGTGCGGGCCGCCACCAGCCGCCGGTCGAAGGTCACGCGCGCCTCCGGGTCGGCACCACCGACGTATGCCTCGCGGTCGTAGCGGACGAGCAGCGTGGGTACGGCCGCGGTCTCGAGCATCAGGCGCACGAACTCGCCGAAGGCCCGTGCCTCGGCGCCCGTCGCGGCTGCCG
>CAZSKV010000614.1:0-8432 GCA_964607495.1 uncultured candidatus Brocadiaceae bacterium | reverse complement strand
GATGGCCCACGCGCCACAGTACTCCAAGCCCTGGATGCGGCTGGCCGCCGTGTTCCTGTTGATCGGGAACGGCACCAAGATGGGCCTGGCGCCGATGCACAGCTGGAAGCCCGACGCCTACGGCGAGGCCCCACCACCCGTCGCGGCGCTGCTCTCGGGCGGGCTGACCAGCTGCGGATTCCTCGGTCTCCTGCGCATGACCCAGCTCTGCGACATGGCGGGCGAGTCCGGATTCGTGCACGAGCTGCTGATCACGACCGGCCTCCTGTCGCTCGCGGTCGCCGCCGGCGCAATCGTCGGTCAGCAGAACTACCGGCGCCTGCTCGCCTACTCGAGCGTGGAGCACATGGGCGTGCTCGCGCTCGCGCTCGGCGTCGGCGGCCTCGCGACGACTGGCGCCCTGTTGCACCTCGTCGCCAACGCCCTGAACAAGGGCGTGCTCTTTCTCGCCGCCGGCAACGTCCTGCAGGCGACCAGGACCTCGGCGATCGGGGACTTGCGCGGACTCCTGGTGCGGATGCCCCTGAGCGGCACGTTCCTCCTCCTGGGTTGGCTCGCGACCGTCGGGCTGCCGCCCTTCGGGCTCTTCGTGAGCGAGTTCACGATCCTGCGCGGCATGTTCGCAACCGGCCACGGCCTGGTCGCCGCCGCCTACCTGCTGCTGCTCGCGATCGTCTTTGCCGGCTTCGGGCGGGCGATCCTGACGATGCTGCACGGAACGACGCAGGAGCCGCGCGTGCGCGAGCTCGCCGACGGTGGGGTGGTCGCGCTGCTGCCGATCGCCGTGCTCGTCGCGCTGGTGCTGATGCTCGGGGTCGCAATGCCCGAGCCGCTGCTCACCTTGATCGAGAACGCGGCGCGGGGAGGCAGTCGATGAACTCGCTCACGGTTGCGAGCGGTGACGCGTTCGCGCTCGACCGCGTGCCCGTGCTCACGGCCGAGACGGCACATGCCGAGCTCCTGGGCCAGCGTGACGCCGGCGCGCGACTGTGCATGTTCTTCGGTGCGCGCAGCCCGGCACCAGAGCACGTCCGCGTGCATGCGGTGACTGCGCACGACGAGACCAGCCGGTTGCAGGTGCTGAGTTTCGACGTCGCGCGCGCGACCGGTTCCTATCCGGCGCTCACGCCGGCCTGGCCGCAGGCGCACCTCTTCGAGCGCGAGATCGCCGAGCAGTTCGGCCTGCATCCGAAAGGCCACCCCTGGCTCAAGCCGGTGCGCGGGGAGGCGCCGTTCGCCGGCCCCGACCTGTTCGTGCCACCGGTCGGCAGCAGGACGCGACTCGACGCCTACCCGTTCCTGCAGGCGGGCTCGCAACAGATGCACGAGGTCGGCGTCGGCCCCGTGCACGCCGGCATCATCGAGCCCGGACACTTCCGCTTCCTCTGCGCCGGAGAGCACGTCGAGCACCTCGAGATCTCGCTCGGCTACCAGGCGCGCGGCACCGAGCAGCGGCTGCTCGGCGGACCCGACCGCCGCTCGGGGACGCTGATCGAGTCGCTGGCCGGCGACACGGCGGTCGCGCACATGCTGACCTGGTGCCGCACCTTCGAGGCGCTGACCGCCACGCGGACCAGCGCCCGGGCGATGGCGATCCGCGCGGTCGCCCTCGAGCTCGAACGCATCGCCAACCACGTCGGTGATCTCGCGGCGCTCGCGAACGACGTGGCCTTCCTGCCGGCTGCCGCCTGGTTCGGCCGGCTGCGCGGCGAGTTCCTGAACTCGCTGATGGACCTCTCGGGCAACCGCTACGGCCGCGGCCTCGTGCGTCCCGGTGGGGTCGGCATGGACCTCGATCCACGCCTCGCCGCGACGCTGCTCGCGCGACTGGAGACCGCGAAGCGCGACTTCGCCCGCATCGCCGACGTGCTGTTCGAGAAGCCTTCGGTCAAGGCACGCTTCGACGAGGTCGGGCGGGTGACGCGCGAGGAAGCCGAGCAGCTCGGCCTCGTCGGCCCGGCCGCGCGCGCCTCGGGGCTCGGCCGCGACGTGCGCGCGGACTTCGCGCACGGCAGTTACCGCTTCCTGCACATCCCGGTTGCCAGCGCCGAGTCGGGTGACGTGATGGCGCGCGCACTCGTGCGCCGCGTCGAGTGCGAGCGCAGCCTCGAGTTCCTGCTCGATCTCGTCCCGCACCTGCCGCCGGGCGACCTGTGCCGGGCGATCCCCGTGCTCCCGCCGCGGCATGGCGTCGTGGTGCTGACCGAGGCCTGGCGGGGCGAGATCGCCCACATGGTGTTGACCGACGAGCGCGGACGCTACGCGCGCTACAAGCTCAAGGACCCCTCGTTCCACAACTGGTCCGGCCTCGCGCTCGCGCTGCGCGGCCAGCAGATCTCCGACTTCCCGCTCTGCAACAAGAGCTTCAACCTCTCCTACGCAGGGCACGACCTGTGAACCGCGGCGACCAACCCTGATGCGACGCATCCTCCCCGAATGGCTGCGCCAGGGCCGGCGCACCGGCAAGTTCCCCGACGAACCCGGCGTGCTGCAGGGTCGCTTCCGCGGTCGGCCGGTCGTCGCCGGCGAGAAGTGTCCCGACGGCTGCCGCCGCTGCAGCGAGGTGTGCCCGACCGAGGCGTTCAGCTTCGCGGACGGCAAGACGCGGCTCGACCTCGGCAAGTGCGTGTTCTGCCCCGCTTGTGCCGAGGCCTGCCCCGAGCAGGCGATCACCTGGACCCAGGAGTGCGCGCTGGCGACCAGCACGCGCGAAGCCCTGGTCAGCGCCGGCCGCACACTGGAGCTCGCCCGGCAGCTCGACGCGAAGGCCAGGTCCCTGTTCGGGCGCTCGCTGAAACTGCGCCAGGTCTCGGCCGGCGGTTGCAACGGCTGCGAGTCCGAGCTCAACGCCGCCGGCAACGTGGTGTTCGACCTGTCGCGCTTCGGCATCCAGTTCGTCGCCTCGCCACGGCACGCCGATGGGCTCGTGGTCACCGGACCGGTGACCGAGAACATGCGCTTCGCACTGCTCGAGACCTGGGCCGCGGTGCCGCCGCCGAAGCTCGTGATCGCGGTCGGCGCTTGCGCGATCAGCGGCGGCGTCTACTCGCCGGTGCAGATGCCGCTGCCGGTCGACCTCTACGTGCCCGGCTGTCCGCCGCACCCGATCACGTTCCTCGACGGCGTGCTGCGGCTGCTCGGCAGGCGTTGATCGGACCGCGGGGGACCAGCCGCCTCATGCGCGCGCGTCGGCCACGATCCGGCCGTCGAGCAGCCGCACGACCCGGCGCGAACGCGCCGCCAGCTTCTCGTCGTGGGTGACCACGATCAGCGTCTGGCCGTCGCGGTGCACTTCCTCGAGCAGGTCGCTGATCTCGGAGCCGACGCGCGAGTCCAGGTTGCCGGTCGGCTCGTCCGCGAGCAGCAGCGAGGGCCGCCCGACCAGGGCCCGCGCGATCGCGACCCGCTGCTGCTGGCCGCCGGAGAGTTCGCTCGGCAGGTGCTGGATCCGCTCGGAGAGGCCGACGCGGCGCAGCATCTCCGCGGCGCGCGCGGCGCGTTCCGCGGGCGCGACCCCGGCATAGCGCAGCGGCAAGCCGACGTTCTCCAGCGCGGTCGCCCGCGGCAGCAGGTGGAACGACTGGAACACGAAGCCGATCGCGCGGCGCCGCGCCGCGAGCGCGTCCGGTTGCAGCCGGCCGACCTCCTCGCCATGCAGGCGGTAGCTGCCGCGCGTCGGACGGTCGAGGCATCCGATCAGGTGCATCAGCGTCGACTTGCCCGACCCCGAGGGGCCGAGCAGGGCCACGTACTCGCCGGTCGCAATGTCGAGGTCGACGGCATCGAGCGCGGTGACCGCGGCCCCGTCCTTCGCGTAGACCTTGGCGATCCCGCGCATCCGGATCAGGGGTTCACTCATGGCGCAGCGCCTCCACCGGCTGCACGGCCGCGGCGCGGCGCGCCGGGTGCCAGCCGGCGATACCGGCCGCGACCCCGAGCAGACCCGCGATCGTCAACGACGTGGGCAGCGAGAGCCGCATCGTGCCGAGGTAGCCCTTCGCGTCGGTTGGAATCGGCAACTGGTCGAGACCGAAGAGCAGCACCGCGCTCGCCAGCAGGCCGCAGCCGCCGCCGAGTGCGGTCACGCATGCCGATTCGAGCAGCTGCCGGCAGAGGATCTGCCGCGGCATGGCGCCAAGGGCGAGGCGCAGGCCGGTCTCCTGGACGCGCTCCTCGACCAGCGCGTACATGAAGTTGGCGACTCCGAGCGCGGCCACCAGCAGGCCGAGCACACCGACGATCGCCTGGAACCAGCGCGTGCCGGTCACGATCGTGCGGATCTGTGCGGCATTGGCCACGTGGTCGATGACCGCAATCGCGCCGACGTCGTCCGCGGCGAAGCCGAGCCTGCTGCCGAGCAGCCGGCGCACGCTGGCCACGGCTTCTGCGTTCCGCTCCGGCGCGGCGACGCGCGCGAGCACGATCTGCGCATAGCGGAAGCCCTGGATGATCTGCAGCGTGGCCGCCGGGACGAAGGCCTTGCGCCGGTCGTCTCCCGCGTAGGTCATCACCTGGGGCACCTTGGCCAGCACCCCGATCACGACGAACGGCTGCTCGAGCAGCCGCACCTCGCGCCCGACCGGGTCCCGGGAGCCGAAGAGGTCCGTGGCGAGATCGGCGCCAAGCACCGCGACGCGCCGCCGCTCGTCCGTGTCGAGCCGCGAGATCCACCGCCCCCCGGGCGCGAGCGGCAGGCCGCGGATCGCCAGGTACTCGGCCTCCACCCCGTGCACCGGCGCGTTGGCATTCGCGCCCGACGTCGCGGCGAACACGCGGCTGTTCCCGACCATCTCTACGCTGACCGTCGTGATCTCGGGCAGACCGCGGAGCGCGGCCGCGTCCTCGGGCCGCATGCGCACCATGCGGCCGGCAGGTTGTCCGGCGAACGGCCGCCGCGTCGCACCGGTCTGGAGGCGGAGCATCCGGTCGCCGGAGCGCCCGAGCGCGGCGGTCATCGCGTCGTCGAAACCCTCGCCGAACGCGAGCAGCACCGACAAGCCGAGCGTCCCCCACACGAGACCGAGCACGACCAGCGCGAGGCGCCGGCGCTGCGACCATACTTCGGCCAGGAGTTCCGCGAGCTCGTGCATCATGCGCCCCGCAACGCGGCCACCGGATCGAGTTGCGCCGCGCGCCGCGCCGGGAACCAGCCCGCAGCGAGGCCGGTCCCGAGCAGGAGGAGCGTCGCACCGAGGCCGAGCAGCGGCGGCACCCGCGGCGTTCCGACCTCGGCCGGTAGCGGCGTGGCAGTCACGAGCCCGACCGCAATTCCCGCGAGCAACGCGCCGAGCACGCCGCCGGCGCCGACCAGGATCAGTGCCGAGTTCAGGACCTCGCGCCGGATCTGCGCCGGGCGCGCGCCGACCGCGAGCTTCAAGCCGATCTCGGCGGTGCGTCGCCGCACCAGCAGGAACATCAGGTTGGCAATGCCCACGCCGCCCACGAGCATCGTGAACATGCCCGAGATGCCAAGCATCAGGTGGAACCCCAGGAAGATGTATCCGAGCATCCGCTGCTGCTCGGTCGTGTCCCAGACCGACAAGGCCTGGCGATCGGCGGGATCGAAGCGCAGGCGCGCCGCCAGGGCGGCGGTCACTGCGGCCGTGCACTCGGCCTGGCGTTCCGGATCCCGGGCGCGGAACACGAAGTTGCTGACCTGGCGCTGGCCGAAGACCTGCGTGAAGGTGGTGATCGGCACGAACGCGCGCGACTCGTCGCGCCCGTTGTAGTCGCTGTCCTGGAGCTTCGGTGCGAGCACGCCGACGACCAGGAACGGCGCCCCGCGCAACACGAGCGTGCGGCCGACCGCCGGCTCGGCCGCGAAGAGCAGCCGCGCGATGCCGTCGCCGAGGAAGATCACGCGCCGGCCTTCGGCGAGGTCGATCCGGTCCACGAACCGCCCGCCCGGCGCCGCCGCGATGCTGCGCAGCTGCTGGTACACCGGCTCGACCCCCGAGAGCGTGATCCGGAGCGCCCGTTCACCGAGGGTCACGCGTTCCCGCGTGGTGATCTCCGCACTGATCGCCGCGAGGCCAGGGACGCCCGCGGCGAGCGCCTGCACGTCGTCCCGCTCGACGACCAGACGCCGCCCGACCGGGAATCCCGCGTGCGGCAGCGTCGTGCGCTGCGGGAACGCAATCGCGATGCTGTCACCGAGACCCCGCTGGCGCTCGGCGAACAGTTCTTCGAAGCCGACGCTGAACGCGAGCAGGAGCAGGATCGACAGGGTGCCCCACGTGATGCTGAGCAGCGAGAGCAGCGCGCGCACCCGCTGCTGCCGGAGCTCGCCCCAGAGTTCGCGCAGCCAGTACATGCTCAGCGCCGGTCGACGATCTGTTCGCCTTCGGTCAGCCCGGCGCGGATCTCGACCGTGAGACCGTCGGACAGACCGAGTTCGACCCGCCGGACCTGGTTCGTGCCGTCTTGCGCGCGCACGTTCACGCGCGCCTCGTCACCGAAGAACGACACGCAGCGCTCGGGGAGCACGAGCACGTTCTCGGCGCGTGCGAGCTCGAACTCGGCGACCGCGGAATAGCCGGCGCGCAGCATGACCCCCTCCTGCGTGCTCACGACCACGCGCACGTCGAACACGGCGGCGTTGTCCTGTCGCCGCGCGCGCAGGCCGATCTCCTGCACGGTTCCGCTCAACACGACGTTCGGCACGGCGCCGAGCGTGATCCGGGCCGGCATGCCCTGCCGCAGCCGTGCGACGTCGATCTCGTCGACCGTGCCGCGGAACACCGGGCGGTCGAGGTCGCCGAGCACTGCGAGCACCGTGCCGACGCCGTAGTTGGAGGCCGGTGTGACCGGATCGCCCTCGCGCACGAGCTGCAGCACGTGGCCGCCGACCGGTGCGCGCACCACGAAGTCGACGACGCGGCCGTCGATCTGCACCTTGCCCTCGCGCAACAGGGCCAGCTGCTCCTCGGCGGCCTTGCGTCCGCGCTCGGCCTGGCGCTGCATGCGGTCGACGTTGGCCCCGCCCTGCAACCAGCGCGTCACGTAGGAGAGCACGTGGCTGCCCTGCACGAACTCGCGCGCGGCTTCCTCGCCTTCCCGCGCCTGCAGGAGGCCGCGCTCCGCGCGCAGCAGGTCCTGTTCGGTCAGCGCCGGCCAGACCTCGGCCAGCGGGGCACCGGCTTCGACCTTCTTGCCGAGCGTCGTGTGCAGCTTGCGCACGAACCCAGCGAGCTGCGTGTTGACCTGGGTCTCGCGCTCGGGTTCGACCTGCCCCGCGGCGACGGCCTTCTTGACCACGGTGCCGCGGCTGGCGCGCAACAGGGCGGTCTCGCCGCCAGCCGCCGCGCTGCGCGTGAACGCCCAGACCCCGACCGCGGCAGCGGCGAGCACGAACACGATCAGCAGGATGCGGCCCATCAGGGTGGCAGGATCGCAGAGCCGGGGGGGATGTTCCAGGCAGCGGCCCCGGATGCGGTCCGCGGCACCGGCTCAGCCGAGGCGTTGCGCGGCGCCTTCCCAGTCGAGGAGCTTGTCGACGAGCGCGTCGACGTAGTCCGCACGCTTGTTCATGTAATCCAGGTAGTAGGCGTGCTCCCAGACGTCGATCGTGAGCAGCGGCTTGTGGCCCTGCACGATCGGCGTGTCGGCATTGCCGGTCTTCAGGACCTTCAGCTTGCCGTCCGCCACGACGAGCCAGGCCCAACCGCTGCCGAACTGGCCTTTCGCCGCGTCGCGCAGCTGCTTCTTGCACTCGTCGAGGCTGCCGAGGTCGGTGCGGATCTTCTCGAGCAGTCGCCCGGTCGGGGCGCCGGCTCCCGGCTTCAGGCTCGCCCAGTAGAACGTGTGGTTCCACAGCTGCGCTGCGTTGTTGAAGACCGCGACGTCGGCGCTCTCCTTCGCCGCGGCGCGGATCACGTCCTCGAGCTGCATTCCGGCATAGCGCGGCTTCTCGGTCACGAGCTTCTGCAGGTTGTCGGCGTAGGCCTTGTGATGCTTGCCATGATGGAACCCGATCGTCCTGGCGCTGATCACGGGCTCCAGCGCATCCTCTTTCCAGGGCAGCGGGGGCAGCTCGAAGGGCCCGGACTTCTTGTCCTGGCCGGACACGATGCCGGAGGCGCCGGCCGCAGGGCTGCCCGCGACCGAGGACGCGGCGAGGATTGCGGAGCTCGCGACGAAGAAACCACGACGCGAGAAATCACGGTCGGAGTCAGCTGGCTGCATGGTCGGTCACCATTCGCGGAAGGGGGGAAGGCAGGAAGCATGCGGTATCGGCCATGCCTGCGTGCGGACAAAGGGGCGACCACGCCGCCAGCGCACAATTCCCGCCTCGGCGCCGTGACCTGCTGGCGCGACCCGAGGTCGAGGATCTCGTCAGCGCCGCGGTCGCGCTGACCAGGACGGTCGCATCTTGGCCGGGACGCGCGGGATTCCTGACATTCCGCGTCAGGCCTGCGCGCTCCCCTCCTTCC
>CAZSKV010000613.1:0-3596 GCA_964607495.1 uncultured candidatus Brocadiaceae bacterium | reverse complement strand
TGAAGTCGATGCGTACGACGCGGGCCGCATTGGCAACCTGTCCCTCGGCCGGCCGGACGCTGACGCTGCGCAGCGGCTGGTTGCCGCTTGCCGCCACGGCCTTGACGTCGTCAGGGTTGACGGTCGCCGGAAAGCGCACTTCGAGCGTCGCGAACCTGGCGCTCGCGTTCGACGGGTCGTCGACGAGGCTCGCCTTGGCGAAGGCCTCGGGCGCGAGGGCCGTAGCCAGCACGCGCTTGAGCTCCCGGACGTAGAGCGGCTCGTACTTCTCGCCCTTCTGCAGGGCTTGCAGCTCCTCGGTCTGCAAGCGCTGGTTCAAATGATCGGTCAGCTTGACCTTGATCGTGAACTGCCGCGCGCCGCCGGCCGCGTCCAGTTCGCCAGCCGTGTTGATCTTGGGGTTCGGGAACAGTCCGTGGAATGCCGAGTCTGCCTTCAGCTTGCCCAGGAGTTCACTGGTCCGCATCGGCTTCTCGAGCACGACCTGGATGTTGGCGCCACCCGTGAAATCGAGCCCCATCGACACGTCTCGGGGCACGATCAGGAAGAAGTTCAGCAGGCCCAGGGTGATGATCGTCGTCGAGGCTGTGACCGCGATGCGGGTCTGGCCGACCCAGTTGAGGTTCACGTGCGTGAACCACTCCTTCATCCGTACTTCGCGCAGCTTCTGGCTGACCAGCAGGTAGTGGAAGATCAGCTTGCTGACGAAGTAGGCCGTGAAGATCGTCGTCACGATGCCGACGTTCAGTGTGACCGCGAAACCGCGGATCGGACCGACGCCGACGTTGTAGAGCACGATGCCGGCGATGAAGGTCGTCAGGTTGGCGTCGATGATCGTCACGAGCGCGCGCTCGAAGCCGGCCCGGATCGCCTGCAGGATCGCCTTCCCGCGCTTGACCTCCTCGCGGATGCGTTCGTAGATCAGGATGTTCGCGTCCACCGCCATGCCGAGCGTCAGCACGATGCCGGCCAGACCCGGCAGCGTGTAGGTCGCGCGGATGAACTGCATGACCCCGAGGATCAGCAACAGGTTCAGCATCACCGCGACGTTGGCGACCAGCCCCGAGAGCCGGTAGTACCAGAACATGAACACGACGACGAGGAAGCCACCGAGGGCGATCGAGATCAGACCCTTGTAGAGCGAGTCGAGACCGAGCTGGGCGCCGATCGTGACCTCCGACTGGATCGTCGGGATGACCTGCAGCGAACCCGTCTGCAGCACGTTCGCCAGGTTCTGCGCCTCCTGCTGCGTGAACGAGCCCGTGATCTGTCCCGAGCCCGGAATCCGTTGGATGAACCGCGGGGCCGACTCGACGATGCCGTTCAGGATGATCGCGGCGTTCTTCTGGACGTGCTCTTCGGACCAGGCCGCATAGGCGTCGACCTTCTCGTTCCGCATCGAGTACGAGACCGCCCAACCGCCGGTGCGCGAGTCGATCGTGACGCCGACGCCACTCGGCTCCATGTCCTTGCCCTCGAAGTGGGTCTCGATCCAGTTGATCGGCACCAGTTCGACCAGGAACTGCTTCTCGTTCACCGGTGGCTTGCTCTGGTCCTCCGGCTTGAACACGGCCACCGCATTCAGCTCGGTCAGACCAGTGCTCCAGGCCATGTCCCAGGCGAGGCCTCCGCCCTGGCTCTGCTTGAGCTTCTTCACCTTGAGCTTGCGCGGCAGCCAGCGCAGGTGCTTCTCCCCGGCCTGTGGTCCACCGTCGGCCGCCGGCAGGAAGTTGAAGAGCCCGATCTTCTCCGGGTTCTCGGCGACGATCTTGCGGTTGTCGCCCTTGTTGAGCCATTCCTCGACGCGGCGCTTCTCGTCGGGGATCGAGAACTTGACGTTGTTCTTGTTGTACCAGTCGCCCGCGACCATCCGCTCCTCGAGCTTGCCGAGCGAGGTGATCCGGTCCTTGATCGCCTGGGCGACCGCCGGGTCGTCGGTGTACGGGAGCTCGACGATCAGTCCGGTCTTGCCGCGGCGCGCCACGTAGGCTTCGGTCGTGCCCGAAGGGTCGGCGCGCTCGGTGATGATGCGCACCATGTCGTTCATGACCTGGTCCTGGTCGGCGGTCTTCGACACGGCGCCTTCGGCGACCATCCGGTCCCAGTCGACCTCGAGGATCAGCTGGGTGCCGCCCTTCAGGTCCAGTCCGAGCTGCGGCTTCCTGGTGACCAGGAAGAAGATCGCGACGAGCGAGACCAGGGCGACGAAGATGACCTGGCGGCGAGCGTTCTCGAGCATTTCTCTTCTCTTTCGTTCAGGGCGCTGATCGAGCGCCGATGCGGCGTCCAGCCTGGGTCGCTTCAGCTCTGCCGATCCGTTGCGGGCGTGGCCTTGGCGCGCTTGCCGCCGCGGAACGACCGGCCGCCACCCTGCTTGCCGAACGTGCCACGCAGCTTGACGGCCTTGCCGACACGGTCACGGAGGTAGTAGAGCTTGGCGCGCCGCACGCGGCCCGTGCTCTTGACGACGATGTCCTGGACGCGCGGAGAGTGCAGCGGGAACGAGCGCTCGACGCCTTCGCCCGCGACGAGGCGCCGGACGAGTACCGAGCGGCGGATGCCCGAACCGCGCACGGAGATCACCGTGCCGCTGAACAGCTGCACGCGCTCTTTGTCACCTTCCCGGATCAGGTAGTGCACGTCCACGCTGTCGCCGACGTTGAAGTCCGGAACCTTCGGCTTCATGTTCTCGAGCTCGAGTTGGCGCATCTTGTCCATGGTCGTGTCCTCTCAATTCTTCAGGGCTGGATTCGGGGAATGTCTGCAGGCGGTGTTGCTGCGGCCGGCGCGTTGCCTGCGGCAGCGGGTGACTTGGTTCTCTGCTGGGTGAGACGGATCGACTCGGCCAGACGCCACCGGGCGACCTGTTCGTGGTCACCGGAGAGCAGCACCTCGGGCACCGCCATGCCGCGGTATTCGCGTGGGCGGGTGAAGTGCGGGTAGTCGAACAGGTCCGTCTCGAACGACTCGGACTCGGGGGACTGCGCGCAGCCGAGGACGCCGGGGATCAGCCTGACCGCGGCCTCGAGCACGACCAGGGCGGCGAGCTCTCCGCCGGCGAGCACGTAGTCGCCGATCGAGATCTCGTCCCAGGTCATGCCGAGCCGGATCCGCTCGTCGAATCCCTCGTAGCGTCCGCAGAGCAGCAACAGCTTGTCCTTGGTCGCGAGCTGACGGGCCTTCTGCTGCGTGAACGTCTGTCCGCGGGGACAGAGCAGGATCTTGTGCAGCGGCCCGTGGCGGCGTTCCGTCGCTTCTACAGCTTCAAAGATCGGCTCTGGCTTCAGCACCATCCCGGGCCCGCCTCCGAACGGACGATCGTCCACCTTCCGATGGGAGTCGGTGGCGAAGTCACGGAAGTCGACGAGCTCGACCTGCAGCTTTCCCAACTCTTGGGCAATTCCCAAGATGCTCTCGTCCAGGTAGGGCCGGATGGCTCCTGGAAAGAGCGTGTGGATCACGCAGAACATGGCGCCAGGCCAGAGAAAAGGCGAGCAGAGTAGGGACTCCCTCCGCTAGCGTCAAGGTCGAGCCAGGGCGACCAAGCGATGTTCACCGGACTCATCCAGGCGATCGGCAGTGTGGTGCGGACACAG
>CAZSKV010000612.1:0-12063 GCA_964607495.1 uncultured candidatus Brocadiaceae bacterium | reverse complement strand
CGGCAACGAACTCCGTTGGGTCACGACCCAGCAGGGGTTCTGGATCGAGGGTGGCCGCCACCCGATGAACGGCCCGCTGGACCTGCTGCGCTTCCCGGCCCTGCGCCTGGTCGACAAGGTGCGCCTCGGAGCCATGGCTGCGCTGGCCCCCCGTTTCGGCAGGACCGACACCCTCGACCTCGAGACCTCGGCGGCGTGGCTGCAGCGCTGGTGCGGCCAGCGCGGTTGGCAGCGGTTCTGGCGCCATCTGCTGCGCGCCAAGCTCGGCTCCGCCTGTGACTGGGTCTCCGCCCGCTTCATCCATGCGACGATCACGCGCCTGATCTCGGCGCGGCGCGCGACCGGGGACCGCGAGATGTTCGGGTACGTGCGTGGCGGCTACCGGCGCATCCTCGACGAACTCGCGACCCGCCTGCACGCAGCCGGCGTCCGGTTCGAGACCAGCCTGCGCGCCCGCCGCGTGGTCGCGGCCGGGGACGAGGTGCGAGTGCACGCGGACAGCGACTGGATCTCGGCCGACTTCGCGGTGATCACCCTGCCCAACCCGGCCGTCGCCGGCCTGATCCCCCAGCTCGACGAGGCCGAACGCCAGCGTCTCGCGGACACGCCGTACCTCGGGGTGGCCTGCACGGTGGTCACCGGCCACGCACCGCTGTCGCCGAACTACATCCTGAACCTCTGCGACGACAGCCTGCGCCTGACCGGGATCATCGAGATGACGAACGTGATCTCGCGCACCGAGGAGACTGCTGGCCGGACGCTGGTCTACCTGCCGCGCTATGCCCCGGTCGGTGACGCCCTCTTCGAGATGGACGACGACTCGGTCGCGCACGAAGCGCTGGCCGACCTCGCGCGCGTCTACCCGCAGACGCGGGACCGCTGGGTCGAGAGCGTGCGTGTACACCGCGCGAAGTTCATCCAGGCCATCCCCCGCGCCGGCGCGCCGCCGATCAAGCCGGCGATCGAAGCGGTTCCCGGCCGGGTCTACGTGGCCAACAACGCCCAGCTCGACACCTGCGTGCTGAACAACAACGACTGCATCGGCCACGTCGAACGGGCCGTGCGGGAGATCCTCGAGCAGTTCCGCCGCTCGGCCGCGACCCGCCAGCAACCGGAAGTGCTGGTCTCGTGAGCAAGCTGGCCTGCACGCTCTCGCTCGACCTCGACGACGCATGGACCTACATGCGCGCCGCGGGCAGGCCCGGCTGGGAGACCACGCCGAGCGTGATCCCCCTGGTCTGTCCGCGCATCCTCGAGATGTGCGACGAGTTCGGCGTCCGCTTGACGCTCTTCGTCGTGGCCCACGACCTCGACGACCCACAGAAGGTCGCGGCGATCCGGCCATTCGTCGCGCGTGGTCACGAGATCGGCTGCCATTCCTGGCACCACGAGCCGACCTTCGCGACGCTGTCCCGCGAACAGATGCGCGAGGAGGTCCTGGTCGCCGCCGAGAAGATCGAGCAGGAGCTCGGCGTCCGGCCGGTCGGCTTCCGCGCTCCCGGATTCGCCTGGAACGCCCTCTTGCCCGGGGTCCTGCGCGAGGGGGGATTCCACTACGACTGCTCGCCGCTGCCGACCTGGCTCGGACCCCTGTGCCGGCTCTACTACTTCTTCAACTCCGGCATGTCGCGCGAGGACCGCAAGAAGCGCGGGGCGATGTACGGCGGCGTCGCGGATGCGTTCCGCTCGCTGGCGCCGCGGCTGCTGCCCGGGCAGCCGGAACTCTGGCAGCTGCCGGTGACGACGATCCCGATCCTGCGCGCGCCGTTCCACATGAGCTACGTGATCTGGCTCTCGCGGTATGCGAAGGCTCTCGCGACGCTCTACCTCGGCTCTGCGCTGGCCGCGTGCCGTCTGTTCCGGACCGAACCCAGCTACCTGCTGCACTCGCTCGATTTCGTCGGCAGTGACGAGCACCCGCTCCTGGGCTTCTTCCCCGGGATGGCCGTGCCCTGGCGCGAGAAGCAGACCCTGCTGCAGGACATGCTGCGCCGGCTCCGAGCGAGCTTCGCCGTGATGCCGCTGGGCCAGCGCCTGCCGGGCGCCACGGCTCCCCGCCCGAGCGCGGCGGCCGTCCCCTGACGCCGGCGGCAGGGTCGCGGGCCGGCCCGCGCGCGCGCTGCGCGATCTGGTGACCCGGATGCCGATTGCCTAAGGTCTGGACCTCTTCTGTCGATCGGCCCGCGGCCATCTCCTTTCCCCTGGCACCGCCCACACCCATGAAGGCCAACCCCCTGCTCCCGCTCCTGTGCCCGCTCTTCCTGTTGCCCGGCTGCGTGCAACCCCCGCCGCAGGAGCAGGGACCCGAGGACCGTCTGACCCTCGGCAAGGTCCAGGGCGAGATCAAGGTCGGGATGAGCGCAGCCAGCGTGGTCGAGATCCTGGGCTCCCCCAACATCGTGACCACGGACGAGCAGCGGCGCGAGGTCTGGGTATACGACAAGGTCTCCACCGAACGGACGCAGGCCAGCACCTCGTCCTACGGGACGCTGATCCTGGTCGGCGGCAGCTCGCAGCAGAGCAGCTCTTCGACCCGGCAGCGCACGCTGACGATCATCATCAAGCTCGACCTGGAGAAGAAGGTCAGGGACTTTGCGTACAACTACACGCAGTTCTGAACCGCGGCGGCGGCGCGGCGGCGGGCGCGGCTCGTGCCGGAATCTGGCCGCGATCTGCGGGATCGCCGGGCTCGTGCTCTGCGGCTGCGCGAGCTCGCAACCCCAGGAGTTCTTCGTCCTGTCCCCCGAGAGCCCGCAACACCGGGCAGCGCAGATCCGTTTCTTCGCGACCCGGGATGCGACCGAGCTGCTCTCCGCCTCGGCCGCGGTGCTGCAGGATCTCGGCTTCCACATCGAGGAGAGCGTGCGCGAGCTCGGTTTCCTGCGGGCGGCGAAGGAGCGCAGCGCGCGCGAGTACGGCCAGGAGATCGCGCGCGTCGGCCTGCTGATCCTCTCGTTCGGCAACGCGTGGCTCCCCGTGGACGTGCACCAGAAGATCGGTGCGACGCTCGTGGCCCGCCCGGCGAATGCCGAGGGCACACGGCACGAGGTGCGCATCATGTTCTACCGCGTCGTCTGGCAGGGCGATGGGTTCCTTGATCGGCAGTACTTCCCACCGGGCGGCCAGAGCATGGAGATGGTGCGAGATCCTCAGGTCTACCAGCAGTTCTTCGCCAAGCTGGCCAAGGCGGTGTTCCTCGAGGCGTTCACGCTGTAGGTGCAGAGCATGCGTCGATCGAACCTGGCCTTCCGCGAGCCGACCTGCCTCGGGTTGCTGCTCGCTGCCTGCGCGGCGCCACAGCCGGACGTGAACCTGCTGGCGCCGACCGAGGCACAGACCAAGGTGCGCAGCTTCCAATCGCGCACCTTGGAGCTCAAGGACCGCCAGGCCGCGCTGCGCGGCGTGATCGCGGTGCTGCAGGACCTCGGGTTCCTGATCGAGCGCGCGAACGAACCGCTCGGCCTGGTCACCGGCGCCAAGTTCGCGGAGCCGAACTTCCGCGACGTCCTGGGCGTGACCGTGACCGTGCGCCAGCAGGCCGATGGGCGGATGCTCGTGCGCGCGAACGCGATCCACAACAACCGTCCGATCGAGGACCCTGCGGTCTACCAGAACTTCTTCAGCGCACTCGAGCGGGCCCTGTTCCTCTCCGGGGGCTAGCACGATGGCGCACGCGCGACGGCACGGATGGCGCGGCTCCTGGCCGCTCGCGCTCGCCGGTCTGCTGACCGCCTGTCTCTCGCCCTACGAGTCCCGGCACGAAGGCCAGTGGGACGCGAGCGACCAGATCTGGATGTCCGAGGCGAGCCAGGTCAAGTTGCGGGCCGCCCAGTCGCGCGTGTTCGCCACGACGGACAAGGTCCGCATCCTGACCGCGGTGGTCGCGACGATGCAGGACCTGGGCTTCATGGTCGAGGTGCTCGACGAGGAGCTCGGGATCGTCTCGGGCACGCGCTTCGTCGCCACCGAGGACATGTGGGGGCACGATCCGACCTACCACCTCTACGACGACCAGAGCCTGCTGCTGTTCACGCGGACCTACATGACCTGGGGCCCCTTCGTGCACCGCTCCGATCTGGTCCGGCTGACCGTGACCGTGCGCAAGCGCAACGAACAACAGGCGGTCGTGCGCGCGAGCGCGCAGTTCTACCTGCGCGCGGTCGAGGATCCGGAGCGCTACCAGCGGTTCTTCCGCGCCCTCGAGCAGGCGATGTTCCTGCAGGGGCAGCTGCTGGAGCCGGAAGCCACGAGCCGGCCGCACTGACCCCGACCGACCGCTCACGCTTGCCTCCGCCCACGGCCGCGGTCTATTGCCGGGTGTGCGCGGACCCCGCAGCCAGGCAACCCCACCCCCCGCCGCCAGCCGGATCCTGATCCTCGGCGGCGGCTTCGCGGGCGTCTACTGCGCGCGCCGGCTCGAGAAGCTGCTCCCCACGGCTCGCATCACGCTCGTCAACGACGAGAACTACTTCGTGTTCCAGCCCTTGCTGCCCGAGGTCGTCGGCGCGAGCCTCGAACCGGCGCACGTGATCTCGCCGCTGCGGCACCTGCTGCGGCGGACCGAGGTCGTGAAGGGCTCGGTCACCGGCATCGATCTCGCGGCCCAGAGCGTGGAGGTCACGGAGCGCGAGTCCGGGGAGCGCGCGAACTTCCACGCCGACCGGCTCGTGCTCGCCCTCGGTTCGATCGTCGACGTCAGCCGGACCCCGGGCATGACCGAGCATGCGCTGCTGATGAAGAACCTGGCCGACGCCCTCGAGCTCCGGCAGACCCTGATCGCCCGGCTCGAACGCGCGGTGCTGACCCGGGCGCCCGAGGAGCGCAGCGCCCTGCTGACCTTCGTCGTCGTCGGCGGCGGGTTCTCGGGCGTGGAGACCGCCGCCGAGATGCTCGACCTCGTGCGCGACGCGCGCCGGTTCTATCCGCAGCTGGCCGGAGAGACGCCGCGGGTCGTGGTCGTCGAAGGCAGGGACCGCGTGCTGGGCGAGCTCGATGCCCGGCTCGGACGCTTCGCGCAGAAGCAGCTCGAGCAGCGCGGCATGGAGTTCCGGCTCGACACCCGCACCCGCGCCGTCTCCGCCGAACACGTCTACTTCGAGAACGGCGAACGGATCGCCACGCGGACCGTCGTCTGCACGATCGGCAACTCGCCGCATCCATCGGTGCGGAGTCTCGGCTTCGCCTGCGAACGCGGCCGCGTGTGCACCGACGAGTTCCTGCGCGTGCGCGGCAGCGAGTCGGTCTGGGCGATCGGGGACTGCGCGTGGTCCGAGGACGGCTACGGCCAGATCGCGCCGCCGACCGCGCAGTTCGCCTGCCGCCAGGGCCAGGCCGCCGCGGCCAACATCGCGCGCTCGCTGGCCGGGGAAGCCCTCGTGGCCTTCCGTTACCGGAGCGTCGGCCAGCTCGCGACGCTCGGGCACCTGAACGCGGTCGCCCAGCTCGGACCGCTGCGCTTCTCCGGGTTCTTCGCCTGGTGGCTCTGGCGCACGATCTACCTGGCCAAGCTGCCGACCATCCAGCGGCGCCTGCGCGTCGTCATCGACTGGACGTTCCGCTTGTTCTTCCCGCGCGACCTGACCGTCGTCGACCTGCAACCGACGACCGGCCTCGCCCAGGTCCATCTCGAGGCCGGCGAAACCCTGTTCCGCCAGGGCGATCCGAGCGCGGCGTTCTACGTCGTACAGTCGGGCTGCATCGAGCTCACACAGCAGGACGAGTCGGGGGCGCTGTGCTTGCGCGAGCAGTTGACCAGCGGCGCACACTTCGGCGAAGGCTCCCTGCTCGGCAGCCGCGTGCGCCGCACCACCGCGACCGCGACCGAGCCGACCACCGTGCTGGCCTACCGCGCCAAGGACTTCGACGCGCTCGTCCCCCGCTTCCCGGCGTTCCGCCGCATGCTCGAGGGCACCGCCTCGCGCTTCCAGATCGCCCGCGAACTGATCCCCAAGGCCGTGCCGCGCGCGGTCCTCGGCGCATCCGTGCGCACCCTGATGGCCAGGCCGCCGATCACGCTGCCGAGCACCGCGACCCTGCGCACCGGCCTCGAGGAGATGACGCGGCGACCGTTCGGCTGCTGGCCGTTGCTCGATGCGCAGGAGCGGCTGACCGGCGTGATCACGCTGACGGACCTCTTCTACTCGCTGCGCCAGGACGTCGACCTCGACCAGCCGCTGCTCGAGTTCGCGACGCGCAAGGTCGTGACCGTGGGCCCCGAGGATCCGGTCGAGCGCGCGATCGAGCTCATGCGCCGTTACGGCATCAAGCACATGCCGGTCGCGGATGCGGAACGGCGGGTCGTCGGGATGTTGTCCTTCCGGGACCTGGTCCGAGTGCTCCTGCAGGCCGCTCCCGAAGCCCGTCAGGGCAGCGGCCTGGCGGCCGAGACCGGACGCGCGCCGTAGAAACTGCCGGAATTCCGCGCCCGCGGCACCCGTTGCCATGCTCGGCATCCGCGCCGTCCTCCCAGGATCGGAGTCACACCATGTTGCACACCCGCACGCTCGCCTTCGCATCCTTGTTGCTCCTCGCGGTTGGTTGTGGCCGCCAGGGTCTGCCCCCGGTCGCCTCGGTCGGTGCCCCCCGGGGCCTGAGCTATCCGGACGCGCCGAGCCGGCTCGCGACCGACGTGCCGCTGCCGGCACTGGTCCCCAAGTACGAAGGCGCGGTCGAGCGCTGGGACGCAACCCCGTCGCTGCCGGACGGCCTGACGCTCGACGCCAGGACCGGCGTGATCCGCGGCACGCCGACCACGCGCACCCCCCGGACCGACTACGTCGTGACCGCGAGCAATGCGGGGGGCAAGACCTCGGTGCGATGGAGCTGCGAAGTCGGCCTGCCCGTGCTCGACCTGCTCTTCGGCGGCGCCGCCGACGGGACGGTGACCAGCTACCACCGCGATCCGCGTCAGCCGGGTCTGGTGGAGTTGCACGCATGTGTGACCGGCGGCCGACCGGGTGAGCTCTGCGTGCAACCGGGCACCGACCGGGTCGTTGCCGTCGACACCGCCGGGGGCCGGCTCATCACGCTGACGGCCGACGCGCTCACCGGGGAGGTGCGGCTCCTCGCGGCGCAGACGCTCACCGGCAGACTCGCCGGCCTCGCGGTCGGGGGCGACCGGGTGTTCGTCGCCGACGCCGCCGCACGCCGGGTCCACGCCCTGGCGCTGGATCCCACGACCGGCAGGTACCAACGGCTCTCGAGCGCCGAGTGCGGCATCGACCCGATCGCGATCCTGGCGACGCGCACCGGCCGCGACCTCTATGTCGTCTGCCGCGGCAGCAACGAGATCTGGCACTACGACATCGAGGCGACCCACGGCCTCCTGCGTTTCCTCGACCTCGCGCGCACCGGCGCCAGCCCGCGCGCGATGCTCGCCGACCAGCGCCAGGAGCGGCTCTTCGTCGCCGACCAGACCAGCAACGACGTGACCGTGTTCGCGATCGCGCCGGGCAGCGGCAAGCTGACGCGCAGCGTGCAGACCACCACCAGCCGGGAACCGCGTGACCTGGCCGTCGACGAGGAACGCAACCTGCTGCACGTGCTCTGCGACGGCTCGCGCCACCTCGACACCTTCCGGATCGCGCCCGACGGCACGCTCGCGCCGGCGGGCTCGCTCGCACTCGAGGCGCCGGCCGACCGGATCCTGCTGGAACCCGACGGCAAGGTGCTGCGGGTCTACCATCGCGGCCGCGGCTCGCTGCGCACCTTCGCCGCGAGCGGGGAGCAAGCGCTGGTCGAGCAGGACAGGTCCGTGCTGCACACCGAGACCCTGGCCTTCGCGGCCCGGCCCGGCGCGCTGCCGCGGGAACGGCGACTGCGGGCGATGACCCTGCTCGATCGCGCCGGTTCCCAGCTCGCGCAGGCGACCCAGAACGCGGCGTTGTGGGCCACCGGCCGCGCCCCCCAGAGCGTGGCCTGGCACCCGGCGGGCACTTCGCTCTTCTGCACCAACTACCTCGACGACTCGATCTCGACCTTCCTGGTGGACCCGGCGACCGGCGCGATCCGCGCGACCGGCGTGGTGCCGCTGCCGGTCGGGATCACCGGAGCGAAGGGGCCGGCCGGCCTCGCGATCGCGCCGACTGGGAACCACCTCTACGTGAGCTACAGCGACGCCAACGCGATCGCGACCTTCGCGATCGGCTCCGGCGCGGCCCTGCTCCCACGCGGGGAGTTCGTGCTCGGCAACAGTCCGCGCGCGCTGGCGTTCGCCCCCGGCGGCCGCCTGCTCGCGGTGGCCCTGGCCAGCGAGGTCGCAGTCCTGCGCGTCGACCCGGCGAGCGGCGACGCCGTCGCGAGCGCCCGCGCCCCGGTGGGGTTCGGCGCGCGGGCCCTGGCCTTCGCGCCCGGTGGGCGCTTCCTCTACGTGGCTTCCGAGTTCAGCAACGAGGTGCAGCCGTTCGCGGTCGACCCCCTGACCGGGATGTTGACGCCCCTCGCCGTGCGCCCGACCGGCGCAGCGCCGATCACGCTCGCGATCGACCCGGCCGGTGGCCTCCTGGTGGTCGGGTTGGAGCTCGGCAACAGCCTGCAGGTCTTCGCGATCGACAAGGAGAGCGGCCAGCTGCACCACCGCGGCCTCTTCGCGTGCGGGCGCGCGCCGGCCGGCCTCGCCTTCGAACCGGGCGGGCGCGCGCTGATCGTGGCGTGCAGCGGCGAACCGCTGCTGCAGGTGTTCGCGGTCGATCCGGTCCTCGGCAAGGTCGCACTCGACACGGCGATCCCGTTCCTGTTCGGACCGACTGCCGTGGCGCTGCTCTCGACCTTTTGATGGCAGGCCGCAGGGCGGCGGCGCAGAATCCACGCCATGAAGCGACTCGCGCTGCTGGCTCTCCTCGGCTTCGCCGCCTGTGCCGATTCGGACGTGGTCTCGATCCGGATCCAGCTCGCGGCCAACGGCAGCGGCACGGTCGGGCTCACCGCACTGCGCCCGGCCCCGGAGCCAGGTCCCGCCGAACGCGCGGCGAGCGGCGCCGCGTGGGAGGAGCGCGCGACGCTGCACGCGAGCAAGGGCCGGTTCGAGAAGCTCGGCGGCCTGCGGGTCGCCGACATCCAGTTCACGCTCAGCGAGACCGCCGACGGCATCCCGATCGTCCGCGCGACCCTGCCGTGCGGCCCCTCGGCACAGTGGCCGAAGATCCTCGCGCCCTCGGTCGAGGAACAACGCAAGCTGTCGCTGACGCTCGACGCGAGCGGCAAGACCACGACGGCCGGGCAGGTGCTCAAGCTCGAGCTGCTGGTGCCCGGGCTCGTGACCGGAGTCGGCATCGCCCCGGAACCGCGCGGCTTCTCCACCGAGAAGTACCGGGACCGGGCGACGCTCTTCGTCCCGATCAAGCAGGCGCTGGCCGAGGGTGACGGCAAGCAGATCCTGTTCGACGTCAGCTGGCGGAAGCCGTAGCCGGACCCTCGCCGGCGGCCAGCAGGAGCTCGTCCTTCATCGCGACCAGCTGCTCGATCTCGACCGCAGGCGCGGTGAGTGCGACCGGCTGCATGCCCTCGACCTTGGGATCGACGACAACCAGGTCCGCCGCCTCCTGCTCGGGCGTCGCCGGATCGGCCATCTTCAGCACCCGCTTGCGCAGGAGCAGCAGCGCGACGAGATAGCGCAGGGCGCGGGCCTGCTCGCTCGCTTCCTCACCGAGCCGATCGAACATCAGGCGCAAGGTCACGAGATCGAGCACGACCTCGCGCTTGCCGTCGGACCGCCTGCGCGCCTTCCAGAACACCGGCGGCCGCTCCGCCTTGCCGGCCATCTCGGTGAAGCACTCCTGGCACAGGTCGTGGCGCAGGCAACTCGGCAGCTCGAGCACCGCATAGAACTCGCGCAGCGAGTTCAGCGGACAGCCGGGCTTGTTGCAGCGGGCCTTCTCACGTTGGATCTTCCAGTCTTCCAAGAACTCGTCTCCTAGAGCTTGTGCGCCGGGTCTGCAGGCAGGGTGGCGAGCCAGGACCGCCAGCTGACCTCGTTGCCCGGCGGCTTCCTGCCGGACAGCCGCGCGAGCGCCGCATCCGCGGCTTCGAGCCCACGCGCATCGCGGGCCGCGAGACAGCTCGTGTAGTAGGCGAACACCGCCTGCGCGCTCCCGACCACGCGTACCTCGCCGAGCGCCTGCACGATCGCACGCCGGACGTAGGGATCGGCATCGGTCTCGAGGCCGCGGCGCAGCACGCCGCCGGCCTCTGGTCCCAGCCGCCCGAGCGCCGCGTAGGCCGCGCCGCGGACCACGAACTCGGGATCGGCGAGCAGGGCTTCGACCGCGCTCCGCGCCGCCGGCACGCTGAGCATCGCCGCCGCCGCATCCACCGCGGCCTTGCGCACGACCGGGTCGCGCTCGCTCAGACAGGGTGCGATCCCGGCGTAGGCATCCGGGCCGATCGCCTGCAGGATCTGCACGGCCAGCAACCGCCGGTCGGCGTACTCGTGGCGCAAGAGGTCCTCGCGCACGCACGGCACCGCGGCCGCCCCCATCGAACAGAGCTCGGCCAGGCCCCGCTGCCGCCGGGAATCGCCCGACGTGCCGGCGAGCGAAACAATCTCGTCGTCCGCGGCCTTGGCCTGGTCGACGCCGCGCACGAGTTCGAACACGCAGGTGCGCGCGAGCCACCATGCAGTCGCCGGATCCTGGCAGAGCTCCTGGCGCAACGGGTCGGCCTTGGGGTCGTGCTTGCGCCACAGTCCCTCCCATTCGCGCAGGCGATCCCGCTGCTCCTTGCCGATCTCGGGGACTTTGACCGGCTCACGCGCCGCCTTGGGGCGCGGCTCCGGCGCGGCCGCGCAGGCAGCGACGCAGGCACCGAGCAGCAACGTGGGCAGACGCATCGCGATGCATGGTATGGACCGCTAACGTCCTTTCCATGCCCAGAGCCTCGCATCGAGCCGCACGTCCGTGACCGCCCCCGTCCAGCAGCCCGTCGTGGTGCGTCCTGAGTCCAGCCCGCGCCGTTTCCTCGACGCGCAGCGCGCGTTCTACCGTGACGACCGCAACTACGTGCCACCGGTCACGTGCGCAGAGACCTGGCAGGTCGACCGCCGCAAGAACCCGTTCTTCGGCCATGGCGAGGCCGAGTTCTGGCTCGCGTGGCGCGGGAACGAGCTCGTCGGCCGCATCTCGGCGGCGCGCGACCGGATGCACGACGAACTGCACGGGGACAAGGTCGGCATGTTCGGCCACTTCGAGGCCAGGGACCAGGCGACCACGGCCGCACTGCTCGACACCGCCGCCAGCTGGCTCTCGGCGCATGGCGCCACCAGCCTGCGCGGCCCGATCGATCTCTCGACCAACTACCGCGCCGGCCTGTTCGTGGAGGGTGAACCCGGGCCGCCGGCGCTGCTGATGCCCCACAACCCGCCCACCTATCCGGCGCTGCTCGAGGCTTGCGGCCTGCGCAAGGCGAAGGACCTGCTCGCGCTGTTGATGCGCGCCACCGAGGTCGACATCGGCCGGCTCGAGCGGCTCTCCGCGCGCCTGCAGTCCCGCACCAAGGCGCGAGTCCGGCGCCTCGACGTGCGCCGGATGCAGGCCGAGATCGAGATCCTCTGGTCGCTCTACCACCGGATCTGGGAGCAGAACTGGGGCTTCGCGCCGATGTCGCGCGAGGAGTTCCTGTACCAGGCCAAGGACATGAAGCCGCTGGTGCGCCCGGAGCTGACCGGGATCGCGGAGCTCGACGGCGAACCGATCGGGTTCGCGATCGGCCTGCCGGACATCGGCGCGGCGATCCGCCGCTGCGACGGCCGGCTGCTGCCCTTCGGCTGGTGGCACCTGCTGCGTGCCCCGGCGCGGGCCCGGACGATGCGCATGCTGACGCTCGGCGTGTTGCGCGAGCACCGGCAGGCGGGGATCGATGCGCTGCTGCTGCACTCGATCATCCGCGATGGTTTGGAACTCGGCATCCACCAGTGTGAGTGCTCGTGGGTGCTGGAGGACAATCATGCGATGATTCGGGTGACGGAGGCGATTGGCGGACGCGTCTACCGGCGCTACCGCGTCTACGAACGCAGTCTCTGAGTACTGGTCCCCTTCGCTGGGCACGGGTTCGGGAGCCCGGCGTCACGGC
>CAZSKV010000611.1:0-2038 GCA_964607495.1 uncultured candidatus Brocadiaceae bacterium | reverse complement strand
TTGACGAGCGACCATCGGGTGGCGCCGTTCGACTGCACGAGGCGAATCTCGGCGGTGCGGTTCTCCGGCTCGCCCGCGGGGTCCAACAGGTTCCGCACGGTCTGGTGGTCGTCGGAATGGATGCAGGTGAGAAAGCGCTCGAGGTCCAGTCCGGACGCTTCGGCGGCGAAACCCATCTCCTCGGCGAAACTGGGAGAGCATGATACCCGCTGGGTCGTCCAGTCGTAGTCCCACCATCCCATCTGCGCCGCCTCGAAGGCCAGGCGCATGCGCTCCTCGCTCCGCCGCACCTCCGCCGTCGACTTCTCCAGTTCCCCGGTCCGCTCGGCCACGCGAAGTTCCAGGTGGTGGTTGAGCTGCTCGAGCTGACGGGTCTTACGGTGCAGCTCGGCGAAGACCTTGACCTTTGCCCGCAGCACCTCGGGCACCACCGGCACCGAGACATAGTCGACGGCGCCGCATTCGTATCCGCGCAGAAAATCGAGGTCGGTCAGCAGCACGGCCGAGATGAAGATGATTGCCGTCGACTGGAACCGCGGATGATCGCGGACCATCTTCGCCAGCTGGAAGCCATCCAGGTCGGGCATGCAGACATCGACCAGCAGGACGGCGACATCGATCTTGATGAGGTGCTGGAATGCCTCCTGGGCTGAATTCGCCCGGATCAGGTTCTCGCCCAGCTCGCGCAGGATCACCTCGTAGCTGAGCAGCTTCGCCGGCTGGTCGTCGACCAGCAGGATATTGACCTTTTCGAAATCGCCCATCTGCCCCTTGCTCCGGCTTACCGGTGCAGCCACATTCGAAGCGCCGACAGCAATTGCTCGGTGTTGACAGGCTTCGCCAGGTAGTCCGACGCGCCCGCCTCCAGGCACTTCTCGCGGTCGCCCTTCATCGCCTTGGCGGTCAGCGCGATGATCGGGATGCGCCGGAACTTGGGTCGCTGGCGGATCACCTGCATGGTCTGATAGCCGTCCATCTCGGGCATCATGATGTCCATCAGCACGATCGCCAGATCCGGCGTCGATTCGATCAGGGAGATCGCCTCGTTGCCGGTCGTGGCCGTCAGCACCTGCATGCCGCGACGCTCCAGCACGCTGCTCAAGGCGAAGATGTTGCGGGCATCGTCGTCGACCAGCAGCACGGTGCGCCCGACCAGGTCCTCGTCCGAGCTGTGCAGCCGCTCGAGCATGCGCTGCTTCTCGGCCGGCAGGTTGCCGACGGGCCGGTGCAGGAAGAGCGTCGTTTCGTCGAGCAGCCGCTCGGGCGATTCCACGCCCTTGACCACCACGCTGCGCGCCATGGTGTGAAGCTGGGCATCCTCTTCCGGCGAAAGCTCGCGGCCCGTGAACACGATCACGGGCAGCTCGCGCAAGGCGGCGCTGTCGCGGATTCTCTCGAGAATCTCGAAGCCCGACATGTCGGGCAGGCGCAGATCGAGGACCACGCAATCGCACGGCGTCTGGTGCAGCACGGCGATGGCCTCGGTGCCGGATTCCGCGGTCACGATATCCACGTCGTCATGCCCCAGCAATGCCTTGATGCTGACCTGCTCGGCGGCATCGTCCTCGACCACCAGCAGGCGCCGACGTCGTGGCGCGACGAAGTGCCGGATGCGCTGGAGCGCCGATTGCAGATCCTCGGCCGAGGCGGGCTTGCGCATGAACGCGAACGCGCCGCGCGACAGGCCATGCTGACGATCCTCGTCCATCGTCAGCATCTGTACGGGGATGTGGCGCGTATTGGGATCCTGCTTCAACTGGCTGAGCACCGACCAGCCCAGCATGTCCGGCAGGAACACGTCGAGCGATACCGCGGTCGGCGTGTATTGGCGGGCAAGCTCCAGCGCCTCGCTGCCGCGCATCGCATTCAGAACCTTGAACCGGCTTTCGCGCGCGAGGTCCGACAGGATGCGCGCATAGTGCGGGTCGTCCTCGACGATCAGAAGTACGGTGTCGTTGGGTTGCAGATCGTGCCGGTCGTCGGGGATCGGATCGTGGACCCGCACGGCCGGCGCCACGTCCGTCTCGGCGATCAACTG